>CAYWAG010000283.1:0-3166 GCA_964455925.1 uncultured Verrucomicrobiales bacterium
TTATTCATGAGATAGGAGGGGGAGAAAGGAGTTAGTTGTCAGCCATTGTGCTGGAGCTGATTTCTTCTGCAGTGGTGATGCATCCGAGAACGTTACGGACGCCGTCTTCACGGAGGGTGCGCATCCCTAGCTCTCGGGCACGCTTACGGAGCTGCGGGGCACTGAGGTTATCGTTGATGAGGTGCTTGATCTCATCGTCAACGAGGAAGATCTCAAAGATCCCTGCCCGTCCCTTATACCCGGTGTTACGGCACTTAGAGCAGCTGCCTGGGCCATAGATGGTGATGTCCCCAGCGCGAGCAGGGTCGATGCCGAGACTGCGGAGACGCTCCTCGGTGAGCTCCTCTGGTGTCTTACAGTGATCACAGAGGCGACGCACCAGCCGCTGCGCTACGATGGCACGCACGGCAGAGGCGATCAGGAACTTTTTGATCCCCATGTCGGCTAGACGGGCTACCGAGCTGGTGGCGTCGTTGGTGTGTAGGGTGGAGAAGACGAGGTGCCCCGTCAGGGCGGCGTTGATCGAGATCGTGGCTGTTTCCTTATCCCGAATCTCACCGACCATGATGATGTTCGGTGCTTGACGGAGCATGGCGCGGAGGGCGGCGGCAAAGGTCATGCCTATGTCGGCACGCACCATGACTTGGTTAATCCCGGCGAGCTCGTATTCCACCGGGTCTTCCACGGTGATGATCTTCCGGTCAGGCTTATTAATCTCGTTCAGACAGGAGTAGAGCGTAGTGGTCTTACCGGAGCCGGTCGGACCGGTCACGAGGATGATTCCGTCGGGTAGGTTTACTAGCTCACGGAACTTAGCGAGGTCATCGGACATGAACCCGGCCTGGTCTAGACCTAGGCTTACCGATGATTTGTTAAGGATACGCATGACGATGCTCTCCCCGTGGTTACTCGGTACGATAGAGACACGGAGGTCAACGTCACGTTCACCGACCTTGAGCTGGATTCGGCCGTCCTGTGGCATCCGCTTCTCAGAGATCTTCATGGAGCGGCTCATGACCTTATATCGGGCGACAACAGCGGGGAGCAGACGCTTAGGGTGGGAGGCTGCCTCAAAGAGCTTACCATCGAGACGGTAGCGCACGCGGAGGCTCTTCTCCAGTGGCTCTAGGTGGATGTCAGATACGCCCTGTGCGACCGCATCGGCGAGGATTTGGTTCGCCAGCTTAATGATGGGGGCGTCTGCCTCAGACGCTTGCTCCGCGCCCTCGGCACCGACAAAGGTGATCGTGTCTGCCTCCGTATCGCCACCTACGCTGCCGTAGAGGGTGAGGAGCGATGCCTCAATGTCTGATGGGGTCGCTACATAGATGGCGAGCTGGCGCCCTAGGAGGCGGGCGATGGTGTCGGTAGTGTCAAAGTCCAGCGGGTCTGCCAGTGCGACGGAGAGCTCCATGCCATCATCTCCTAGGGGGATGACCTTATACTTCTCCGCGATGTCTTTAGGGCAACACATCTCGATCCCCTGCGGAGATTCATAGCGACTGAGGTCGATGGGCGGGTAGCCCGAGTTTGTCGCGATGACCTGAGAGACGAGACTCTCATTGGTGGCACCTCTGTTGATGAGGATGCTGACTTCATCCGTGAGACCTGGCTGTTCGGCACGAAGCGCCTCGACGACACCGGCATCCAGGACACCCGCTTCTACCAATAGGGTTGAGAGATATTGTTGATTTGAATACACTGTAAAATAAAGGAATTTTACCAAATAGAGTGCATAAAACCCTTTTGATAAAGTTAAAAAGTAAGTTTTTTTGACCGTTGGGCGGGGCTACCTCGCTTTGGAGCCCTATATAAAAGCGAAAGAGATGTAGAATCCGTAGTGAATTTTGAACCACAATACGAAGGATAGCCCCTAGGCAAAGGCTCGGAGGGCACGGAGGAGGATTTTTTTTCCCCTCATGTGCTTCATCTAGTTCTTTCTCCCAGCAGGTGAAGATTATCCAGTGTCTGCCGAAACCCATTTATGACTTAATGAATATCTCCGCGTGCTCCGTGTCTCCGTGGTTTACCTAAGTGCAGACACGAGTTTGAGCCAGGTTTTCAAGCCCCCTTTACAAGTCCTTGTGTTGCAAAGCCTTAATTATATCAGTCTCTCAAAGTGAGGTAGCCCTGGACCGATGGGCGAGGGGGGCACTTGATTCTGCGATTTACAGGGAACGTAAGCGATAGTATGTGGCACTCCCCTCAAGCTCAGCGGTGAGATGGCGAGTTTTGTTCCTGTGAGAGGGATTAGGTGGGATAAGGCTTTGCAACGGGGTGTGCGTTTCTGCATAGTGCTATTTCCTGCTCTGATTTCCCTTCTCTGGACTTGGGAGGAGGGCTACGCTTTTACGTTTATGAATGCTCACGTTCTTACCTGTTGTTGCAGATATCTCCTCGCTCTTGTTGCTGGCATAGGGCTGTCCTTTGCGTATGCGCCTTATAATATGGGGGTGCTGGCTTGGTCGTTTCCGGCTGTGCTGGTGGCTCTGATCTGGTCTGTCCCGCGCTCTGACGCGGGGTGGAAGCGGGATTGGGGGCGAGGGTTTCGGGTCGCCTTTGTGGCGGGTTTCGGGTTCTGGGTGCGTGATGTGGCGTTCGTGGGGGCTGCTAGCGAGCAAGGGGGATGGGTCAGCTCTAGCCTGATGGCGCTGTATTTGGCTGTTTACTTTGCCCTGTATGGGGGATGGGCAGCGACGTTGGGCAGGTGGCCGGCGGTGCTGCGCCGGCAGCCGGCGTTTCAGATCCTAGGGTTAGCGGCGCTGCATGGGGGCGTGTGGTGTGGTCTGGAGTGGGTGCGCGGGCTGGGGCGTGTGTCCTTTGGCTGGGATGGATTAGGGGTGAGCTTTGTGGAGTCTGCCTTTGCGATGACGCAGTCGGCTGATGTAGTCGGGGTGACGGGGCTTTCGTTTTTGATCGTGTTTGGTGGGGTGGTCTTAGTGCAGACGGGGCGCGCCTTTCACCATAAGGCGGTGCATGGGACGCGTCGGGTGCACTGGGAGGTGGTGGTGACCTTAAGCGTGCTGTGCCTGAACTTTCTCTACGGGATTCATCGCTTACGCGAGGTGCGCCAGGTGGAGACAGTGGCAGTGCCGACCCTGCTGGTGCAGCAGAATATTCCGATCGCGGAGTCCTGGAACGAGGGGAACTTTGCGCTCTTTCGGGA
>CAYWAG010000284.1:0-3108 GCA_964455925.1 uncultured Verrucomicrobiales bacterium
CACGGCTAAAAGTAAGCGCGCGCCTAAGGCGCAGCCCGCCCCAAAAGCCAAGGGGCAGAAAAAGAGCCCTGCTCTAGCTAAGCCGCGCCAGAAGGCACGCCAGCCCCGCGCGACCGAAGATGAGAGCGGGCGCCTCAAGCTTAAGATCACCGAGGTTATCCTGTTTACCGAGGAGCTGGCTGATATGTTAGCTGCGGGGCTCCAGCTGGAGCCAGCCCTGCGCTCTATGGAGAACCGGCAGCAAAAAGGAAACCTAAAGACCGTATCAGAGCGGATCCGCGCTCTCGTGCGAGACGGGAACTCGTTCTCCAGCTCCCTGGAGCAGGTCAGCCCCAGCTTTGGGCCGCTCTACATTAACATGGCGGCGGCGGGCGAGGCCTCTGGCGCGCTCGACACGATCTTACAACGCCAAGCACACTACCTTAAGACGCTCGGTGACCTTAAGAATAAGGTAATTCTGGCACTGATCTACCCTGCCTTCCTCGTCATTGCAGGAGTAGGGGTGAGCATGATCTTTGTGACCTCGCTGATCCCTCAGCTCTCTAGCCTGCTGGAGAGTGTGCCCGGCTCCACGCTACCTGCTGGGGCACAAATCATGCTCAGTGCTACGAACTTTATCTCTACCTGGTGGTGGGTGATGCTCCTCGTGGTGATCATCGCTGGGCTCGGGTTTAAGGCCTGGAAGGAGCAGGAGCAGAACAAGCCCGTCTGGGATCGCATGAAGCTGAGCTTACCGCTCGTTGGTGCGGTAAACCGTGACCGCTTCTTCGTCCAGTTCCTAGAGACCCTCTCTAACCTCGTAGGCAACGGGCTCACCCTCCTGCGCTCGCTGGAGCTGACACGCAACGCGACGCAGAACCTCCATTACCGCTCCGAACTCACCAGCATTGTCGAGCTAATCGGAGATGGGCGCGCGCTATCCTCCTCCCTGAAGAAGTCTGGCGAGTTCCCCGACCTCCTCATTGATATGGTCACGGTAGGAGAGCAAACCGGGCAGCTCGACGTCGCTCTCCAAAAGGCCGCCCAACGCTACGATAAGGAGCTTAACAACTCCCTCCAGCGCATCATGGCACTACTCATGCCCATCGTACTTATTCTCATCTCCGTCCTCGTAGGCATGATGGTTTACCTCCTCCTCACCGCCATCTTCCAGACCATCGACAGCCTAGGGTGATAGGAAATATTCATTCGCAAACACTACTGGTTGGCTCTGCGGAGCCTCAGTAGCGCCGTCTGAGGCACTGGGGTGTGCTCTGCCGGCATGTGTGCGATCCACTCCAGGAGCGTATTCTCCTGCGAGGTAAACTGCTCTAGGCAGAGGACCTCGTCGTCAAAGGAGGAGAGACTTATAATGTTACCTGAGTAGTTCGCGAGGTAGTGCGCTGCCCCTCCCTGTTGGTCGGCGCGGAGGCGAGATCCCGCAAAGAGAAAGTCCTCGGTGAAGCCTGTCTGTCCATCACTGTGCTGCAGGAAGGCGCCTAATGGATACTCCTGCGGTGCATCTGGTAGGACGAGCGTGGCGGTGATCCGCGCTCCCTGTGCCGCTACCAGCACCCAGGACTCTCCCGCTGCCGTTGGGGGACGCTCGTAGTGCGGGTTCCCCGCCTGCGCTCCTAGCAGGAGGAGCATGATGTGGATGTCCTGCGGACGCGCTTGGGTCGATAGGAGGGACTCGTGCACGCGCCCTTTGTCTGTGCATAAGATGAGCTCCAGCTTATCGGTGGGCTTACAGAAGGAGACCTCAATGTCCACCGCCTGCTCATCCAGGTTCAACGTCATATGGTCCAGCGTAGGCACCTGTAACACCCCAGAGGGCTCCGCTAACGCAGTGACGAGTGCGGCGGTGAGTAAGAGCAACCACAGAAAGAGGCGAGACATCGTAAGCAATGTGAAGTGTTAACCACCCGGAGTGTAGCGAATCGTAATCTGATCTGAGACCTCGGTGAGACCCCGGGTGTCTGACACCGTGACCTCGATCGTATAATCTCCATACCGTTGCGGGATAAGGGCTAACTGCACCGATGGCTCACTGCTGGTAGGGGATGAGAACTGCACCTCACCCGGCCCCGAAACGAGCGACCAGCTGTAGATCAGTTCCCCGCCGGCTATATCCGTAGCCTCCACGGTAAGGCTGCCCTTGCTCGTCCCCTTCCACGTCAGCCCTGGCTGCGAAGTCAGGGCATGAACCTTCTTCAGCGGGGCGAACGGTCGCTGCTTTTTGCCCAGGGATTGGAGTGCCTCCTGCAAGAGCGCGACACGCTCTGGGTTATCCGCATTCCTCTCTAGCTGCAGCTGGAGGTAGTCGGTCACCTGCGGGCTGGGACTGACCTGCTGGACAGCAGTGCCGGCTTTCTTGATCCGGTTCAGGGTCTCGTCCAGGTAGATCATCTTAGCGTTCTCCAGATGCGCCATGACGTTCAGCGGGATACTCTCCTGGATGCGGTACTTCGTGAGGGCATCCAGGGCCGCGTCACGCGCGGGGAACTCGAACATCTTATCTGCCGGAGCACGATCAATAATCGAGTCTATCATAGAGCCGGACAGCAGCAACACCTCCTCGCGCGTCAAATGCTTAAGAACATTGCGCAGCCCATTACGGACAGAGCCACAGGGGTGCGCCACGACGGTGCGAATAACATCATGGAACAGCGGGCGGTTTTTGATCGCCTTGATCGCATCTGGGGTGATTAAGATCCCCTTTGTGTTACGGTCTCGGACACTGTAGAACAGGGTCTTACTGAGGGAGAGGTTAGCGATGTGGAGAGGGTCATCCTTATCAATAGGGAAGAGGGGCTTCCGGTTATGCACGATCGCCTGCATGATCTCCTCCACGTATTCCATCTTCGTCTCCTTTGGCAGGTTATAGATGGCATTCCCCGCGATGTATTGCACCATTAGGTCTGGGTCACGTAGCAGCTGAATCAGCACGGGCTGAAAGCGGTCATCCATCACCGTCCCCAGGCACATCACCGCTCCTAGCTGGGAGGCGTGCCCCTCCGTAGTTGCTATGGTCATTAACGCCGTTCTCTGCTCCTCGCTCAGGCTCGCAGTGCGCGCACCCAGCTCATCTGCGATCTTATCCAGCACCACGGGAGACCAGTTATCCAG
>CAYWAG010000285.1:0-3107 GCA_964455925.1 uncultured Verrucomicrobiales bacterium
TTACTTCAGCGACTTAATATAGGTCACGAGGTCGACCATGGTTTGCTCTGGGAGGTTACTGAAGTTACTAGGCATAAAGGATTTGCCCCGGACTTCGGTGGCTTTCTTGATCGTGCTGCCATGGACAAAGGTCTTCATGTTCCCCATGTTTTTGATCACCATGCCCTGGGGGACACGGGACTCTAGGTAGCCCTCTACGAGGGTGCCGTCCTTACGCAGCACGCGGTGCAGTCCATACCCGATCTCCATCGCCGCGTCTGGATCTACCACCGCGGTGAGAATGTCCTCTAGCTCCCGACTGGCAGAGCCGTCCAGCGGAGGGGCAATGTGATGGCCCGTATCTCCCACGGCATGACACACGGTGCAGGAGCCAAAGATCGCCTGACCGATCATTGGGTTCCCCTCGAGCGTGGCGTATGCCTCCGTGTACTTCGCGATCTGCTGTCGGTTATGCGCACGCTGTTGGTGGTAGAGCTGCTTACCATGCTGGATCAGGGGCTTAGCCGCCTCTAGCTCAGGGAGGAGGAACTCCAGACGGGAGGCGGAGTCAATGTCGAACTGGTCCACGCTGAGTAGCCCTTGCTCTACGAGAGCGACGAGGGCTTGCGCCCCTGGGAGTGAGTAGGAGAGCTTCGTGATAACATTCGAGGTCGATCCCATGGCCCCCTCCTGCATCCGCTGGGCGATGAGCGCCTGACCGGCCTGTGGGTTAATGAGGTTATAGGTCTCTACGGCAGAGAATGCCTGTGAAGACGGGAGGTCCGTGCGCTGGGTCAGCGCGAGGACTGCGGCCTCAGACTGCGCGGGGAACTGCAGACACATCGCTAGGGCCTGAGGGTAGAGCGCGGCATCGATCCCCCCTGCTAGCATCGCATGCATCTGTGGGAGGAGCTGGGGGGACTTAAAGGTGAGGGCGGACTCTACCGCCAGCAGGCGGTCACTACGCTCGCCCTTGTTATAGACATTGGTTAATGCCGGCTGGAGCAGCCCTATCATGGCGTGCACGGACATGGTCTCCCGGTTATCCAGGACCATCTGTAGGAGGGAGGCATGGTTCGCTGGGTTCTGGAAGATAGGGGTCACCGCAGCGACCACATCCTTATTACCCATGTTGTTCCCTACTGTCACAAAGATGTCTGCACTGAGCTCCGTCTTACCACTCGCCTCCCAGAACTTACGGAAGAGCGGGCCAAACTGCTCCTTAGGGAGGGCTTGGATCGCACCGAGAATATTCTCGAGCGGGTAGGTGGATGCCTCCTCACTGGCGAGAAAGGCGGCGAGGGGCTGGGCCTGATCCTCCAGCGCCTTCCGGGCGAGATAGCGCTCAAAGGCACGCTCATATGGCCCGCCTGTCACCATTTCTGCGGAGAGCAGGGGCTTAGAGGCTGTTACGAGCAAGCGCACGTAGTCGAGGTGTGGGGTCTTAAGACGCCCGATCGTCCGCAGCACCTGGGCACGCACCTCATGATGCGGGTCCTCTACGAGAGGGCGGAGCAGGGAGAGAGCTTGCGCTGTAGTGGGGCTAAAGCTGTGAAGCGTGCGCAGCGCCTCCCGACGAAGGTTGTGATCCTGGCTAGCACAGACTTGGCGCGTGAAGTCGGGGTCAAACGCGCCGAGGCTCTCGTATGACCAAAGGGCATGCACACGGGTGCTAATGCTCTGTGCTGGATCCAGCACCATAGCCTTTAGCTGAGGCAGGAGGGCGACAGCCTGGCGATCTGCGATCTGGTGCCAGGCGGCCCGTTGCTCCCAACGGGTGTCTCCCTGTAAGTGGATCAGGAGATCTGCATCACTAGCCGCTGCCACGTTTGGGGCGGTCTTATGCGCGCCCTTATAGGTCACCCGCCAGAGACGACCGTGCTTCTTATCACGGTTTGGGTTATCCTGCGGGACTCCGTTGTGCCCGATGACCTTATTACAGAAGTCCACGATGTAGAGGGCTCCATCAGGCCCGAACTCGATGTTCACAGGGCGGAACCACTCGTCCGTGGTCTTTAGGAGGTCTGGGAGGTGCGTCCCTACGATCTTTCCACTGGCATCGCGCGTCATGCGGACAGTGTTAATCGCATTTGTACGTGGGTTCGCGAGGAAGTTTACATTCCGCCACTCCTCTGGGAAGGCCTGTGCCTGGTCATCACTGATGGCGAGACCCGAGATGGAGGTGCTGCCCACGCGGAACGCATGTGGCGGAGCCATAAAGGGCTGATAGTCACGGAACTTATGGCGACCGATCCCCGGGAGGCTGGACATAGGGTCTAGAGGAATGACTGAGAAGCCTAGGTCGTTCGCCTCCGTGCCATACCAGCTGCCCGTGGCATCGAGCTGATAGCCCCAAATGTTGTTCAGCCCAGAGGAAACGAGCTCGATCTGATCCCCATCCAGGGAGAACCGGGCGAGCTTACTGTATTCGATGCGCTCCTTCTCGCCAGAGGCGACCGCCTCGACCATGCCGTTATTCAGAGCACCCTGTGAGAAGTGTACCCAGCCACCGGGGCCACGCACAAGGGTATGCACCATCGTATGGGTGTCATTAAAGCCAAACCCCGTGAGAACCGTCTTATGTTCATCAGAGACGCCATCTCCATCCGCATCGTTAAAGAACAGCATCTCATGTCCATGCGCAATAAAGACCCCGTCCTTATACGGCAGCACACTCTGCGGAATCGTCAGCCCATCGGCAAAGGCATGGAGCTGTCCCTCTACCGGCTTAGTCGGATCATTAATGACAAAGACCTTATCCTCCCCGCGTGTCTTAAGCTGATAGAGATCACGGATCCGCTTATACTCAGGATTAGCGTCCTGCTCCTCCTTAGAGTCCTGCCCAACGATCTTGACGAGCTCCCCAAAGTCGATGTCACTCCCTAGAGGATCTAGCGGGTACATGGAGGCGGTCTGTGTCCAGGCGCGCCCCGCATCATCAAAGGTGATGTCCATGGGATTAATCAGCCCATGCTCCTCAGAGGCGATGAGCTCAATGTGGAACCCCTCTGGCAGGGTAAAGAGCTGGAGCTGCTCCTCCACAGAGGGCGGCACAGGAGATTGCCCAAAGGCCGATAGAGTAAGGATGCCGACTAATGCTGACGGAATAGAGTACTTCATAAATGGAT
>CAYWAG010000286.1:0-3106 GCA_964455925.1 uncultured Verrucomicrobiales bacterium
TGGCGGACGAAGGTCATGTCGTGCTCGATGACGATGAGGCTGTGCTTGCCTTTGAGGGAGAGGAGAAGCTCGCCCGTGCGTTCGGTCTCTTCGTCCGAGAGGCCGGCGGCGGGTTCGTCCACGAGGAGGACGCTGGGTTCCTGGGCGATGAGCATCCCAAGCTCGAGCCATTGCTTTTGCCCGTGAGAGAGCTCGGCGGCGAGGGCGTCACGGCGGTCTTGGAGGCGCATCATGACAAGGATTTCCTCGATCTTCTCGCGATCTGCCGCGGACTCACGGTAAAAGATAGAGGAGAACAGGCCGCGGGCCTTTGGCAGAGAGAGTAGCATGTTATCATACACGCTGTGCTGCGTATAGACGCTGGGAGTCTGGAACTTCCGGGAGATGCCCAGGCGGTTGACCTTGTATTCGGACTGCTTGGTGAGGTCGATGTCGTCGCCATCTGGCTCGTGCAGGGTAATGCTCCCCACGTCGGGACGAGTGCGCCCGGTGATGAGGTCCATGAAGGTGGATTTGCCCGCCCCGTTTGGCCCAATGATGGTGCGGAGCTCGCCATCGTTGAGGTAGAAGGTCAGGTCTGAGATCGCCTTAAACCCATCGAAGGACTTAGAGATGCCCTCTACGGAGAGGATCAGGTTCGTGTCTCGGTACTTAGGAGAGTGCGTTTGCATGACAGAAAGAAGGTGGGATTAGGCGGCGGCAGATTTCTTATTCCACTTGGCGCGCAGAGCCTTGATCTGCGCTGGAAGACCAACAATACCGTTCGGCATAAAGACAACGACGAAGACGAAGAGGGCGCCGAGAATAATCAACCAGTGATCCGGGAAGGCACTGGTGGTATAACTCTTGAGCAGGTTCACCACAATCGCTCCGATGACCGGTCCCCACTTAGAACCCCGTCCACCGAGAGCCACCCAGACCACGACGTCGAGGCCCTTGGTAGTAGTCATCTCAGAGGGGTTAATGATCCCCGCCTGTGGCACGTAGAGCGCACCTGCGAGACCGGCAATAACGGCTGAAATCACAAAGATGAGGAGCTTAAAGGAAGTGGTGGAGTATCCCGAGAAGAGGACGCGGTTCTCACTATCACGCACTGCTTGTTGCACCTTGCCGAACTTGGTGCGGAGCAGCCAGCCGATCACGAGGTAGGTCGCCACCGTGAGGAGGGCACTGAGGATAAAGATGACGCGCATCGTATCGGGCTCGCGCAGCGAGTGCCCGAGGACGGTCTTAAAGTCGGTGAACCCATTGTTTCCGCCGAAGGTGGTATCGTTTCGGAAGAAGAGGAGGGTGGCAACATAGGTGAGTGCCTGGGTAAGGATGGAGAAATACACCCCCTTGATCCGCGAGCGGAAGGCGAGAAAGCCGAAGATAAATGCCACTAACCCCGGCACCCACATGACGGCTAGGAGTGCAAACCAGAAGTTATCAAAGGGCACCCAGTGTGCAGGGAGCTTTTGGTAACCCAGGAAGTCCATGAAGTCGGGCAGAGCACTGTTATACACCGGGTCTGGCCCGATCATGAGCATCAGGTGCATCCCGATGGCGTACCCGCCGAGGGCAAAGAAGAGGTTCTGCGCGAGGCAGAGCAGGCCGGTGTAGCCCCAGAGGAAGTTCAGGCTCATCGCCAGCACGGCGTAGCAGAGGTATTTCCCCCAGATCGACATCTTAAAGGTAGAGAAGTGCAGGGCACTGTCCTCGGGCAGCATGTTCAGCCCGGGTAGCACGACCACGAAGCTGAGCGCAAAGAGCAGAAGCGCGCTGTTTTCTAGCGTGAAGAGTTTCTTAGTATTCATGTGCGTTAGAAGGTCGTAAAAAAAAATTAATCGTCGAGGCTACGGGAACGGGATGGGAAGAGGCCGCCAGGCTTCCACTGGAGGAAGAGGATGATCACAATGAGCACGCTGATCTTGCCCATCACGGAGCCAAAGTAAGGCTGGAGAATCTGATCGACCATGCCGATGCCCATGGCACAAATGGCAGCCCCCATGAGGTTGCCCACACCACCAACCACGACCACCATAAAGCTCTCTACAATATAGGCCTGCCCCATCGAGGCGCCCACATTACCAATCTGCGAGAGGAAGGCTCCAGCCAGCCCCGCAAGGCCGGACCCATAGGCGAAGGTGAGCATATTGATCTTGTTCGCTGGGATTCCCAGGTTCGATGCCATCGTGCGGTTTTGCATGGTGGCGCGAATCTGCAGCCCGATGCGCGTGCGGCGCAGGAGCATCCAGGTCATGACAATCACGATCACCGAGAAGAAGATGAGAGCCAGACGGTTATAGGTCATAGAGACGCCCCCCATCTCGAACCCGCCAGAGATCCACTCTGGGGAAGCCACCTGCACGTTGGCGGCACCAAAGATCAGGCGAATGACCTGCTGAATAATCATGGAGATGCCCCAGGTTGCCAGAAGGGACTCCAGCGGGCGGTTATACAGAAAGCGAATCACCCCACGCTCCAGCAAGGCTCCAAAGAAAGCGGGAACCAGGAAGGCGAGCGGGAGGGAGAAAAAGAAGTAAGCCTCATACATGGGACTACCAACCTCAAAGGTCGAAGCAAAGGTGTTCTGCACCACATACACGGTGTAAGCCCCAATGGCGATGAATTCACCGTGCGCCATATTAATGACTCCCATCAGGCCAAAGGTAATAGCCAAACCGTAGGCTGCGATGAGGAGTACCGATCCTGTGCTGACCCCGAAGAAGATGGAGCGCTTAAACTCGCTCTGCTTCTCATAGGTCTCGATCTTCTGTAGGGCGGTATCACAGGCCGCGATAAAGGCGACACTCTCCTCAGAGTCCGCATTCTCACCAGCGGCTCTGTCCGCAGAGAGCTTCTTAATCTGGTCCCGTCCTCGCACCGAGTGGAGGTCACCGAGCTTCTCAATGGAAGCGACCACTTCCGCAGGCTCACCATTGGCAAGAAGTGAGAGAGCAACCGCCTCCTCAAATGCCTTGCGCAAGCGGGCGTTCGGTTGCTCCTTGGCTAAGCGTTGGAGTTCAGGAAGAAACTCTTCCTTCTGCCCCGCCCCCAGGCTCAGAGCAGCATCGGCGCGCTTATCATAATCAGGAGAAGCCAGCTCCAGCAGGCTCACGATGCG
>CAYWAG010000287.1:0-3104 GCA_964455925.1 uncultured Verrucomicrobiales bacterium
GCCTGAATCGCCTCTAGGGCGCTTTCCAGAATGTAAGTGCGCCATTCCTTGTCGAACCGTTCTTCGAACTCATTAGTGATGGAGCTGTTAAAGAGGACGTGATTTGCTCGGAACCGTTCGGTGTATTTGTTTCTGTTCCCCTCTTTACGAAAGAACATTAAAGAGTGGTTCCGAATAATCGCGCGTAGCCAAGTGCGGAAGCGACCTTTCTTAGGATCATAGAGCGCGAGCTTGGTGGATAAGGTTAGCATGACCTCCTGGGCTACATCGTCAATGTCTGAGGGGCGCACATTGAGCTTGTTGAGAAAGTGGAAGATGAATGCGCGGTACTGGAGTAGTAAAGTATTGTGAGCCTTCTCGTCATTGTTCAGCGCGCGCTCTATGAGCGTGAGTCGGGTCTCATTGTTCTGGTGTGTAGTGAGGCTCGATCTTGGGGGAGGAGATTCGTTATTAGAGGGGGATGGCATGAGCGGAGGACGGCTGAGTGTGGGAGAGAAAGGTGCTATATACGGCTCAGATCTAGTGAGATGTTGTGTGGTGTATGCCTGCCGAGCAGTAAAGAGTACAATTATTTCAAAAAAAGTGTAGATTGCAATATTAATTTAAATTTCCGATTTCTTGGTCTATATTGCGATTCGTTTGTGCGATGGCGTTTGGCTGGATTGCTCTTCTGAGGGCATTTTTTGTGGGATTAGAGCATTTGCTGTGATGTCATGTACACGCCCAGCGCAGTGGGGACTGCAAAATCTTTTAGTAGTGCGTCTTATTAACAAGCTGGCAGGAATAAGTTGCTATGTCAAAACTATGAAAAAAATTAATCCAATCCTATTATTTGTCTTGTTGCTCTGTCAGGCACTGGCTGAGACGTATGAAATGCCGGAGACGACTGGCCGCTACGTGCGCGTCTCTCTCTCAGGAACCTCTACTGTCCTGGCATTAGCGGAGGTAGAGGTCTATGCTAATGGTGAAAACGTCTCTGTCTCACAGACTGCTACGCAATCAAGTAATGAAAGTACGAATCCCGCGACGCACGCGGACAAGGCTGTAAACTTCGATGCTCGGTCGACCACTGGCAGCAGGACCTCGGCGGAAGATAATCCTTGGTGGGAGGTAGATCTAGGCGCTGAGATGCCGTTGAGTAAAATCATTATTTCTGAGGGCTTAGATTCCCTGGAAAACATAGTGGTAGAGGTCTTGGACGAGTCACGCGCTACAGTGTACTCGCAGAGTGGGCTTCCAGACCAATCTCAGTATGTCTTTCTCTCTAAGGATCTGGGGGCGATCTGGATGATAGGGGATCAGATGTTATTGGGTGATCAGGACGAGGATAGCACTACCACTCCACGAAGTGCTCTCTATACGGAGTTACAGGCTTTAGGTTACAGTTTTACCTTTACGGGGCACGATGTCACTAATGCGGAGGGACTGCCAGCAGATGCAGCTTACACCTCACACTCTACTGTTACTGGCGCACTGCTAGCGGATGCGACGTCGGCATTACCCTCCTACTGGACCCAAGGGCGTCTCGCTACGGATAAGCCAGATACGATCTGCATCATGCTAGGCTCTAACGATATCACTAACGGGTATATCGAGAACACCACGGATCGGCTCAACGCTCTCCTCGACGCAATCTATAACCTCTCTGGTATTGGCTCTCCTAAGGTCTTTCTCTGTAGCATTCCTCCAAACCGGATTATAGAGGCGCAGAGAACGGATACACAGATCTACAACGAAAAGGTCGCGGCTGTCGTTATCGCCTCCGTTGCACAGGGACGTGATATCTCTTACATCGACCTTTACCAGCCTCTGGACGATGACTTTACGAATGTCATGACCTCCGATAACTTCCACCCGAACGGTACCGGTAATGCTACGATCGGGACCACGCTGAGTGCCGGCATACAAGAGGCTCTAATCCTGGAGGATACAGATAGTACTCCTATGTTGTTTGATGGCGTGCGCACCACGCTCTCGTATGCTCCAGAATACCACCAATACACGGTTACGATTCCGGGCACCAGCTACACCTGTACGATCATCCCTCCTCGGGACGGTGTCGTCCACTCCTCTGGGCAGAAGCCTTGGCTATGGAGAACACTGTTCTACAATGCCAATATCGGTAACTCGTTGGTAACAGATCTGACCTTAGTGGATGAGGGATATTACTCGGTGTATGCGACTTCTAGCGTAGTCGGGCATCCGGATGAGAACGTTCGTATTAAGGCTGTGTATGATTACCTGGTTAATGAGCACGGGTTCGCCCCAACTTTCTCTGCTTCCTGTATGAGCCGAGCTGCCTTTATGGTTTTTGCATACGCTTCTGCATACCCAGAGCAAATCGAGGGGATCTATATGGATAATGCGGTGGCAGATGCTCTCGCTTGGCCCGCAGGGGTGGACTATGCTGGGCATATTGAGTATGCCCCAGGGCAGTTCTACTCAGCCCCTACTGCGGAGTCTTCACTCCAGTCCTATGTATCGCCTTATGGGCTTTCCTCCTTAGAAGAGGCTGTAGAGCTCCTTAAGACGGAGGGCAGTCCCATCCACCAGTTAGAGCCCCTGGCTGAGCACTGCGTCCCGATTTTAAGTATCTGCGGAGATGTAGACCCTGCTGTAAAGTATGAGGAAAATGACGCCCGTATGCAGGCGAACTATCAGGCTCTCGGTGGAGAGATGACGGTCATCGTGGAGGATAAGGGGCATAGCCATGGGCAGAAGTATGCGGAGAATACCGAGGCGTTTCTAAGCTTCGTACGCGATAACACCTTTCGCCAGAGCTGTTATGCGGACTTTAAGAGAGTGGTCTTCAACCTTGGGTTTGGCGGTGTGCGCACCGGCGGCGGTGCTCTAGTACAGGATCTGATCGAGGGTAGAGCTGCGCTTGCTCCTGAGGTGCAGGCTCCCGAAGGCTATAGCTTTGTCGGGTGGGATGTGAGCTTTGACTACGTCATTGAAGATCTCATGGTGACCGCCCAATACGATACGGTAGAAGTCGTAGCCTCTGCGGAAGGGTCTGAGACCGCTCCTACAGTGAGTGCTACGGATCTAGCCCAGACCAACTTCCTATCAAGTTCGACGACGGGGAGTGATAGTATCGTTAC
>CAYWAG010000288.1:0-3101 GCA_964455925.1 uncultured Verrucomicrobiales bacterium
AGATTGGTATAAGGGACAAGGTTCTGAATGGAAGGTTCTCATACGGTTTGTGTAGCCGCGCCGCGGCGGCGGTTATTTGCGCCCTTAGCTCTGGCTTTGGAGCCTTGGGAAGGTGCCCTTGCTTATCAAATGGGGAAGACGGGGGCGGTTTCGACAAACGATTCCAGCCGTTGCAATACCCCAGGGTAAGCTGCGCCTCCAGTAGCCGCTGCTCGATGGCAGCCTTATCGCGCCGCACCCTCTTTAGCACCTTCTCCTCCCACTCGGCATCTTGCTTAGCAAAGCGGCGCTGCTGCTGCGCCAGGAGCTTATCCTGTGCGGCATTACTCTGCCGTATCTGGTCCAGCCTCCACTGCGGGCGCAGCTGGCGGAGCTTACGACGCCAATACCACCACAGCCCCGCCCCAGTCACGGCACCTACTGGCATCCACATCCACTCTGCCACTTCCATCACAGACCATAGCCCCACCGTAGGCAGCCAGACCGCCCATGTGAGTAAGGAACTCAACACAGTGCTCAGGCTCTTCTTCTGAATCTGGCTATCATCTAGGGGGAACGTCGGCTTCATCTTCCCCCTAGCTCTATCAACATCTTATCCCCCTGACAACAGGAATCCTAATGGAGAATCACTGTGCCGACTTATCATACAGCGCCTTATACCCAGGCTCGCTCTGGTAGAGCTCCTCGTGCGTGCCCGTGGCCTGCAGACGTCCCTCATGGAAGTAGAAGGTGCGGGTCGCGTTCTTCAGCGAGGAGAAGCGGTGCGCGATCATAAACACCGTGCGCCCCGCAGACAGTGCCTGCAGCGCCTGCTGGATCATGTCCTCAGAGTCATTATCCAGCGCCGACGTCGCCTCATCCAGGATCAGGATGGGGGCATCCTTTAGAAAGGCACGAGCCAGCGCGATCCGCTGGCGCTGCCCGCCAGACAGCGCGCTACCGCGCTCGCCCACCAGGGTGTCGTACCCATCCTCCTGCTCCAGGATGAACTCATGCGCATACGCCTTTTGTGCTGCGATGGTGATCTCCTCATCGGTCGCATCCATCTTACCCAGACGAATGTTCTCACGGATAGAGGCGTTAAAGAGCGCTGGGGACTGCGGCACCAGCCCAATGTGCTGGCGCAGCTCCTCTGACGCCAGGTCGCGGAGGTCCACCCCATCAGCCAGGATCGCGCCCTCGCTAGGGTCATAGAAGCGGGGCACCAGGTTCGCAAAGCTCGTCTTACCCGCACCACTATGCCCCACCAGTGCGATGATGTCACCAGGCTGAGTCGTCACATTGATGCCTGAGAGCGCCGGGGACTGCGCCCCATCGTAAGTGAACCCCACGTTACGGAACTCCAGCTTCCCGCTCAGTGGCTGTGCCAGTGCTACAGGCTGTGCCGTATCGGGCACCGAGTTCTCCATCTCTAGCACAGCTCTAATCCGCAGCACAGATGCCTCCGCCGTGCTGATCTTATTATTAATGTTACCGATCTTCTTGATCGGCTCATACGACATATACAGCGCCCCAAAGAGCCCGGTAAACTCCCCTAGCCCCATCCCCGCGCGTACACCCAGGTAGATAGTCACCGCGAACCCCGCCGACGCTACCACATCCACCGCTGGGCTCGTCATAAGCCGATACATCGTCTGCCGAATCGTGAGCTTAAAGATGCTCTGGATACGCGCACTAAACCGCTGGCTCTGCTGTGCCTGGAGGTTATACGACTTAATCTCCATCGGAGACTGCACAAACTCGATCACATCGGTATTGTTCTTAGCATTCTCCTCCGCCAGCACCTTCCCCTTGCGCTTCACGTGCTTCCCCACCAGCTTGATAGGGTAGATCGTCAGTGGAATACTGATGGCGCCCGCCAGTGCTATCAGGACGCCCTGCGAGTGAATCGCCTCTGAGATCAGGTAACCCAGCGCACTAATCAGCGTGATCGGATGCTTAATCAGCCCATCACTGACATCAACAATAACTGTCCGCACTGCCAGTGGATCTGCCAAGATGCGCGAGTTCAGATCGCCTGATTTATAGCGCTGGTAGAAGGAGAGGGGCAGGCTATTGATCTTATCGAACACATCCTTCTGCACAAACTGCGAGACCTTCACCCCCGCGTGCGTCATAAAATACCCGTTAATAAACCCGCTCAAAGCACGAATCCCCATCACCACAGGGATAAACAGGCACACCACCAGCAGGAACCCCTCCTGTGGGGACTCAAACGTCTCTGCCACCCACCGGTTCAGAGTCTCCTTCATCCATCTGACCGTCTTGCCATCATCTTCATCTGGCTCACTCTCCCCTTCCCCAAAGAGCAGCGGAAAGATAACCTTAAGCATCAGCGGCAGCAGTGCCCCACTCGTCACACCATAGACCACCCCAGCGAGCACCCCGATGATATAGACTCCACGCACCTTACGCAGGTGATAATAAAAAGGCTGAAAAGGCTTAAGATTAAGCATACCCTCACCATCAGCCAGCCCACCAGCAGAAGTCAAGGGCAGATCTGAACGACACGAGGCTCAGTGAATATCAGATCGATTTCTTCTGGAACCACAGAGACGCAATACGAACCGGTAATTGTCGTGTAGTGTGTAGGGAACTCAAAAAAAAAGCACCTCTCCGGAGGGGAGAGGTGCTTGCGATTGCTAGAGGAGGGGGTTAGGCTACGCCTTCGCCTTCCTTATCATCTTCATCACCGTAGATTTCGTCATCGTCGTCGTCATCTGCGAAGTCGTCGAGACTCATCGTCTTGGTAGGAAGCTCACCTGGGAGGTCGTCATCATCGTCGTCGTCTCCTCCTGCGAGGAGGGAGTCCAGGGCGTCAATGCCGGTGGACTCGTCGTCGTCCTCTAGCTCTGATGGAGCAGGGGCAGGAGCACCGATGGAGGTGATTTCGCCGTCCTCGTCCTCTTCCTCACGGGTAGGCTTTGGAAGGGGCGCAGGCTCTTCCTCGGTGAACTCGACTTCGACATTCTTCATGTTACTGAAGCCGGAGCCACCTGGGATGAGGTGACCCATGATGACGTTCTCCTTGAAGCCCATGAGGGTGTCCACTTTACCAAGGGTGGCAGCCTCTGTGAGGACACGGGTGGTGTCCTGGAAGG
>CAYWAG010000289.1:0-3089 GCA_964455925.1 uncultured Verrucomicrobiales bacterium
GACTGGCGAGTAGCCGTCAAGCCAGATGTAGTCTAGTTTGTATTTAGCCATGATGGTTTATTGATAAGTTAAATTCATCGAAACCATGGATTACCATGATTCAGATTTGCTTATCACAGAAGCAGACCTCGTGCCAGCCGTCCAGTAAAAGTCGGTGTATTTTTGAAGTATGCCTGAAATGCTTAAGAAATCCATGCCTGATAGCCATAATCCTCGCGACACGATCCACTACGCAAAGGACATTTGCTTACTAGGCGAGTTTCTGAGCCAGTGCGACCGCGAGGCGAGCCATTGCCTCGTAGTCAGCGAGGTCTATGATGGAGTTATGCGTGTGCACATAGCGGGCGGGGACTCCCAGCACGAGGCAGGGGACACCGGCGTTGGTCTGAGTCATGCGTCCCGCATCGGTGCCGCCAGAGGTGCGCACGGCGAGCTGATACGGGATGCCCTCTGCCTCTGCGGCCTCGATGGCGGCATCGACCATGACGGGGCTCATAATGGCAGACGGATCATGCATACGGATCTGCACGCCATGCCCCACTAGGCCTTGGCTCGTATCCAGGGCGAACCCCGGGGTGTCATCTGCAGGTGTGCCCTCCAGCACGATCGCGAAGTCTGGCTGGAGGACGGTCGCTAGTGGTGCCACCCCTCGGGTGCCGACCTCCTCCTGCACGGTCGCCCCAAGCGTCAGGCGGGCACCAGAGAGCCCCTCCGGGAGGGAGCGGGCGACCTCTACTAGGCAGGCACAGCCGACTCTGTTATCAAAGGCCTTTGCCACATACCGCCCAGGTTGCGCCATCGGGGTGAAGCTAGTGGCGGGAGTAATGTAGTCCCCTAGGGAGATGCCCAGCGCCTGCACCTCTGCGCGCGAGCTAGCACCGACATCGATAAACATCTCTGAGATATCCATGACATGCCCTCGCTGTGAGGCGGGTAAGAAGTGCACGGGCTTACACCCGATCACCCCCAGCACGCGCTCAGCACGCCGGGTCTTCACCTGTACCTGTTGCGCGAGTAGGGTGTGCCCCCACCATCCCCCGACAGGCACGAACTTCAGGAACCCGTTAGCCGTGACCGACTGCACGCGGAACCCGACCTCATCCATATGCGCAGTCACTAGGATATGCGGTGCGCCCTTATTGTCGCCCTGCTCATTACCCCTACTATATGCTACCGATCCTAGCTTATCCTGTGAGAAGCTCCCCCACGCATTCAGATCCTGCGCTAGGAGTTGGGCGACCTCGCCCTCCCCGCCAGAGGCACCATGCGCGTTCGTGTAGCGCTCTAACTCCCTGACATACTGCTGTTGCTGCTCGTTCATTATCATTCTGCGCGGATCTTAGAGGCTTACGGAACTTTAGCCAAGCCTGGATTTTGGGTTGGCAGACTAGCGCGCCTGCGCTACAGAGGTTGGGCATATGATGTTAGCAGATTACCATACGCATACCCCTCTCTGTATGCATGCGGAGGGACAGCCAGAGGAGTATATTCAGGCCGCGCTACAGGCGGGATTAGTCGAGTATGGGATCGCGGATCATGCTCCTGTGCTGCCAGAGCCCTTTGATGACTGGCGGATGGTAGAGGCGCAGCTGCCAGAGTATTATGCGTGGATCGACCGCGCGCGCGCGGCCGCAGGGGAGGCGCTACCCGTGCGGGCGGGGCTAGAGTGTGACTGGCTCCCTGGCTGTGCGGACTGGATCGAGCATTTACGCGGGGTTTATCGCTGGGATTACCTCATTGGGTCAGTGCACTACTTGGCAGATCAGTGGGACTTTGATAACCCCGTCTGGCTGGGACGCTGGGCAGAGACGGATGTAGAGCAGGTGTGGGAGCAATACTGGGGGACATACACCGACATGGTGCGCTCCGGTTTGTTCGACCTCTACGCTCATGCGGATCTGATCAAGAAGTTTGGCTACCGCCCAGAGGGGGACCTGCAACGCTACTATGTCCCCGTGGTAGAGGCGCTGGTAGAACAACAGGGCACCATCGAGCTGAACACCGCCGGATGGCATAAACCCTGTGCAGAGCAATACCCAGAGAAAGGGTTCCTCGCCCTCTGTGCCGATGCCGGCGTCCCGCTGGTGATCTCCTCTGATGCCCATACCCCCGCAGAGGTCGCCAGAGACTTCTCCTCCGCCGCCCAGATCGCACGCGCCGCAGGCTTTACGCACACCGTAACCCTAGGGCGTGATACGCAGCGTAAGCTAGCACTCTAGGGGCGTCCAAACTCTGATGTGATTTTAGACACTAGAATTATGGAGAGCGGTCATTTAGACCGACCTTGTTTAAGAGACATTGAGTCTCTTAGTGCATGATGAAGTGGCGTTATTGAGAGAAGCCTATTGTTGTAGTGAGGGAGACTGAATGACTCCCTGACGGGGACGGTCTGAATGACTGCTCTACACATAAACCTACTCGATAAAACCACCCCTCTAAGAACCCTACGAGGTAGCGGTCTTTGCCGATGTTGTTCTATGGTATCTGTTATGCGGCTTCCTGCACGAGGCGCTGGATGTGCCCGCAGAACTCTTCCCAGGTGCCTCCGGTGACGGGGGATTCGGGGATCCAGTTGAAGACGTTTTTGTTCGTGTAGAGGAGGATGCCGTCGGGGGTGCGGTGGGCGTCGATGAAGTTGCCCCAGGAGGCGGTACTGCGGCCCTTTGGTGTGGTCATGCGGAGCTGTTGCTTAGAGATCTCGATGAGGATCTGTTGTGCGTCTGGCTTACCAGCAAAGGCGCGGCGGACGCTGCGCCAAATCGCGATCTGCTTACGCCAAAAGAAGACGAGGGAGCAGAGGCAGATAATGGTGCCAAAGAGGTAGCTGCCAGTGCTGACCATGATGCTGAGCCCGTAGTAGAGCATGAGGCTGGCGATGATGGGCCACATTATGGACCAGACCTTGCCGCGGTGCTTAAAGTGGTGGTGCATGGCGCGGGTGAGTTCGGGCTTATCGAGGGTGTAGGTGAGGGTCATGGGAGATTAGGAGAGCTGGCTAGGAGAGCTGGCGGACGGCCTCGTAGAGGACGATGCCGGCGGAGGTGGCGAGGTTTAGGGAGCGGACGTGGTCGGTGTGCATGGGGATGGTT
>CAYWAG010000290.1:0-3074 GCA_964455925.1 uncultured Verrucomicrobiales bacterium
CTCACAGATAGATGCTCACGGAGCATCACCATCGTATATTGGCAGAGCACTCCTCGTCTCACAGCTTATCCTTGGGTGTTGCTTCG
The DNA here is from genome assembly GCA_964455925.1 of uncultured Verrucomicrobiales bacterium. Classification (GTDB taxonomy): domain Bacteria; phylum Verrucomicrobiota; class Verrucomicrobiia; order Verrucomicrobiales; family Akkermansiaceae; genus WTJZ01. The sequence continues at coordinate 87 of CAYWAG010000290.1, forward strand.
GGGTGTATATGCGTCTTGCCTTGTAACTATTGAGTTTCAGAAACATCCATCCATCACGCCCCCCAATATAAGATTCCATATGTGAGCCGTCACGTCAAAGGCGCTTCGTCAAACCCTTCTCTCCTCTCACAGCTCCGAACATTTACCACCCTTTCACCCCAACTATGAACATGAGGCCTTAGCGAGAACCTCTGGGGTGAAAGAATGAGTCATTAACTGTACTTAACAGTTAAGACATCTTAAATAAATGGCGTGTTGGAAAGGAAAAAATCGATTAAGTTATCTCCGTGCAGCGCGTCACCGCTGTGTTCTTATGAATTAAAAGGTTGATTTCTAGTGTTCTTAATATTATTTCTCTGGGTATGGCAGTGTTATCCTCTCTACCAGCAGAGCTCAGACCTCGTGAGAAACTCGTAAACTTAGGACCGCAATCTCTCTCTGATGCGGAGCTGATAGCGATCCTGCTGCGCGTAGGTGTGCAGGGCGCCAGTGCGATCGAGGTCGCCCAGGGGTTGATCCAGCGTCACGGCTCATTACGCCAGTTAGGGCGCTTAGACCCCAGGGAGATCGCTCAGCAGAAGGGGCTAGGCTTAGCAAAGGCCTCACAGTTACTCGCGTGCTTTGAGCTCGGCGCGCGTGTGGCAAAGGAGGAGCTGCGGTCACGCCCGATGACTAAGCCCAGCGAGATCGCAGACTTTATCCGCCCTATCCTAGGTCATCGCCGCACAGAGGCGCTCCTGGTCCTAGCCGTTGACCGTAAGCTGAACCTGATTCGCTACCAAGAGATCTCTAGTGGTGATGTCAGTTCCACCGTGGCCCATCCGCGTGACATCTTACGCCCGGTGATCCTCCACCAGGCCGAGGGCTTATTCCTAGCGCATAATCACCCCAGTGGAGACCCCACACCTAGTCGCGCAGATTTACGCCTGACAGAGCGGGTCGCTGATGCCGCCCGTCTCATGCAGGTCACGCTCCATGATCACCTCATCATCGGTCATACCTCAGAGAGCCACAGCGGCTATTATTCGTTTAACGAGGCAGGCAAGCTCTAACGCACATTACGGCGATAACCGTGGCATGCCCATCTTGGGCATGAACGCCAGCAGGTATAGTATTACAAGGGGAAGCGTTCCGACTTTATGATCGACGTCGCCGAAGAAAAGAGGCTCAAGGACGTGGCATTCATCTAAGACTGTAAGGAATAAACCTTAATTCGCGCAGTTGATTTTGTAACCGCAAAGGCGCGAAGACGCAAAGAAGATTGAAAAGTTAGGTCTTAGTTATTCTCATCCTCCTTTCCGCTCGAAAAAAACTCAAACATGCAAATTTATATAAAACGTCGTATATGAACCTCGTTCACCTATTGGGTAAGCCCAATTCAAGAAAAATTGATCCACCCCCCCTATAAAACTTAGCGTCTTGGCGTCTTTGCGGTTTCCTCACTGCGGACTCAAGGATAATATGGTGCACTCATGAATTATCGCCGTAATGTGAGCTCTAAGAAGCACGACTACACAAACTCGATGGAGACGGGGCAGTGATCGCTACCTAAGACGTCGGCATGAATCTGCGGGTTCTGCACATGAGACTGCGCCGAGGCACTGACCCCAAAGTAATCCAGACGCCACCCCACATTCCGGGCGCGTGCCCCCGCTCGGTAACTCCACCAGGAATACGCCCCCTCCTGCTCAGGAAAGGCGGCGCGATACGTATCGATAAAGCCAGCGTCTAGGAGCTGCCCAAAGCTCTCTCGCTCCGCATCAGAGTAACCTGGATTCATGCGGTTCCCCTGAGGTCGCGCCAGGTCGATCGGCTGGTGACTCACATTTAAGTCCCCGCAAAAGACCACAGGCTTAGACTTCTCCAGCTCCTTGAGATACTCACGGAACGCTAGATCCCAGGAAAGACGGTAATCCAAGCGCTTGAGCGCCGCCTGGGCATTAGGGGTATAAACTGTGACGAGGTGGAAGTGGTCGTATGTCGCTGTGATCACGCGCCCCTCATTGTCATGCTCCGGCAGCCCCATGCCATAGCTTACCTCTAGTGGCTCTGTCTTAGAGAAGATCGCGGTGCCAGAGTAGCCCGCCTTCTCCGCCGAGTTCCAATACGTCTTATACTCAGCCATTGAGAGCGGTAGCTCTACCTGCTCGGGACGTGCCTTCGTCTCCTGCAGGCAGAGGACATCAGGGCTGTGCTCCAGCACAAACTCCTCAAAGTTCTTCTTCAGCACCGCGCGCAGCCCGTTTACATTCCATGAATACAGCTTCATATCATACGAATTACACACTTAACACCCAGTGGCGAACCGATAATAGGGAAAAGAAAGGGGCGTCATGGGGGAGGGGAGCGCATTTTTTGAACTTTTTCTTATTTTCCATATTGACAGAGCAGGCAGAGTTGTTACGTTCCGCTTCCCTTGCTCGACCATGATTCGATTCTGAGTTGTGGATGAGTGGGTAACATGCTCTTGTAGCTCAGTGGTAGAGCGCGTCCTTGGTAAGGACGAGGTCGGCAGTTCAAATCTGCTCAAGAGCTCCATTTCGCCTTTCGGCGAGACGGAACTAAACCAGCAAAACAACTACTAATCACCTAACGATATGGCAAAAGAAGCATTCGAAAGAACAAAGCCACACGTCAACATCGGTACAATCGGCCACGTTGACCACGGTAAAACAACACTTACAGCTGCGATCACAAACACACTCGCAGAAAAAGGTCACGCAGAAGCTAAAGCGTACGATCAAATTGACGGAGCTCCTGAAGAGCGTGAACGTGGTATCACGATCTCAACAGCACACGTTGAGTACGAAACAGATTCACGTCACTACGCACACGTTGACTGTCCAGGTCACGCTGACTACGTTAAGAACATGATTACAGGTGCTGCTCAAATGGACGGTGCTATTCTTGTTTGTTCTGCTGCTGATGGTCCAATGCCTCAGACGCGTGAGCACATCCTTCTTGCTCGTCAGGTTGGTGTTCCAGCTC
>CAYWAG010000291.1:0-3055 GCA_964455925.1 uncultured Verrucomicrobiales bacterium
GTTTTACAACCTCTCTTTGTAACTATTCAGGAGGGGCTGAAGGAGTGGTTAACCGCGAAAGTCGCTAAATTGCGCTAAAAAGAACTGATTTGGTTGCATGATCAAAGCGAGGTTTCTTGTAGTTTGCTTTACGGAAGGCGCAGGAGCAACAGGGTGAGGGGGCGTCAATTCTGTGAATTCTTGCTCTGTGACTATTCTGGTTCACTCGAATATGCTCGTGTGGCACGTAATACGATGCTGCACTCCCATGCAGGTTTGAGTTCCTCTCTTTTTTTTAGCGGAATTTAGCGCCTTTCGCGGTTTAAATATCCTGCCCCCCCCACCTGAATAGTTACCTCTCTTTTCCTAAAGCGTGCTAGCTGTCGTAGTAGACCTTTGTCAGGCTGAGACCCGAGGGAGGGGCGCAGAGTTTGGCGGCGTTGTGGTCTAGGGGGGGGGCGTCACGAGGGGCGAGCATGGCATGGAAGCGGTCCAAGGGGAGCTTACCTTGGGCGACCGATACGGCTATGCCGGTGAGGAGGCGCACCATCTTATAGAGGAACCCATTAGCGGAGTAGCGGAGGGTGAGCTGTGTGCCGTGTGTAGTGACTGATGCCTCAGTGAGGGTGCGGATGTAGCTGGTCTCTGCGGATTCGTTCCCTCGGAGGGCGGAGAAGTGCCGGAAGTCGTGCGCCCCGATATAGCTCTGTAGGGCGGTGGCGAGGAGGCTAGGATCTAATCCTCGCGGGAGGTGCCACACGCGATGCACATCGTGCGGGTGGAGCACTGGCGCAGTCTCTATGCGGTAGGAATACGTCTTAGAGGTAGCACTGAACCGGGCGTGGAAGTCAGGCGGGACCGCGCAGACATCCATGAGCCGGATGGAGGCGGGGAGCTTCGTGTTCGTCGCTGCCAGCCAGTTCTGCGGTGACATGCGCGAGCCAGCGGGGGGATCAAAGTGGGCGACCTGCGCATGGGCATGGACGCCAGTATCGGTGCGCCCAGAGCCATGAATCTTGATCGGCCCCTTAGCAATGGTAGAGAGCGCCTGCTCTAGGGTCTCTTGCACCGTAGTGGTGTTGGGCTGGGTTTGCCAGCCCTTGTATGGGGCACCATCATAGGCGATCGTGAGTTTCAGGCGCATAGAATGGTGGGAGTGCGCCAGAGGGGTGGATGCCACTGGCGAGTGATGAGTATGTGGGTGCTTACGCGATACGGATAGTCTGCTCACGGTCTGGACCGACGCCGACAAACCCGATCTGAGTTCCCGATAGCTCTGCGAGACGGGTGAGGTATGCCTGCGCGTTAGCTGGGAGGCTCTCCCAGGTGGTACATTCCTCGGTAGAGGTCTTCCAGCCTGGTAGGGTCTCATAGATCGGGGTGGCACGGTTCCACGCGTCGCGCTCTGCTGGTGGGTATTCGTGACGCTCACCGTCGATGTCATAAGCGACACAGATGTCGATGGTGTCGCGCTCATCCAGCCCGTCTAGGTTGGTCACTGCTAGGTGTGTGACGCCGTTGATCATGCAGGAGAACTTCAGGAGGACAGTATCGAGCCATCCACAGCGGCGTGGGCGTCCAGTGGTAGCACCGAACTCACGCCCCAGGGTGTTATGCATGTAGTCAGAGAAGTCATCGTTCTCTGTGATGAATGGACCTGCTCCCACACGGGTGGTGTATGCCTTACAAACCCCGATGACGTGTTGGATCGCTTGTGGTGGGAGACCAGAGCCAGAGACCGCCCCGCCAGAACTCGTGCTAGAGGAGGTGACGAAGGGGAAGGTGCCAAAGTCAATGTCGAGGAAGAACCCCTGAGCACCCTCGAAGAGGATGGTCTGATCTGCCGCATAGGCGTCATGCACCACAGGGATGGTGTCCTTTACGTGTGGGCGGAGGCGCTCCACTGCCGGTGCCAGCTCTGCCAGCACACCGGCGACAGTAAACTGGGGGAGATCATATTTAGCGAGGGTCTCGTTCACCTCCGGGAGGCGGGCGGCGAGGAGTTCGCTAGCGACCTTCTCGTCTAGGAGATCTACGAGGCGCAGCCCATTCCGGTTCGCCTTATCTGCATACGTTGGGCCGATGCCACGCTTGGTCGTGCCGATCTTGTTCTCGCCACGGGAGAGTTCACGCGCCTCGTCCAGCTCCTTATGGTATGGCATAACGACATGCGCACGGTTAGAGATCGCGAGGTTTGCCGCGCCGATGACCACGCCTTGGGCCTCCAGCTTCTCGATCTCTGCGACGAGCCCGACAGGGTCCAGAACCACACCATTACCGATCACACATTGCTTACTCTCCCAGAGGATGCCGGAGGGAATGAGGTGGAGGATATACTTCTCTCCGTTCGCAATGACCGTGTGCCCTGCATTGTTACCGCCTTGTGCCCGGACAACAACGTCCGCGGTTTCGGTGAGATAATCGACGACTTTTCCTTTTCCTTCGTCTCCCCATTGGAGACCTACAACGATTGAATTTGGCATTCGGTATGTGTGTGTTAAGCGTGAAAACACCAGTACATGGTGCAGAGCCATCCTTGTAAGCACGCCGCCATAGGGCGAAAAGGATAAAGTGAGAAAATTCTTAAAGAAAGGGCTTGCCATCATCCAGAAAGTCCGATTATAGTGACCTCCCTTCCTATTTCAGTGCCCAGATGGTGGAATTGGTAGACACGCGTGATTTAGGCTCACGTGCCGCAAGGTGTGCAGGTTCGACTCCTGTTCTGGGTACCACTAATAGGATAACCCCTTAATCTATATAGGTTAAGGGGTTTTTTGTGTCCTGGTATTGTCGTGGATTCTAGGGTGGGGGCGGCATGGGGTGATGCGCCATTGATGCGCTAAATGATGCGCTAAAATGTTGCGCACGCGTGATAGGACGGGGCGAGTACGCCTTTTTTGGGGTTTGGTTGATGGGAGGGTGAATTTGTATAATTCGTCACACCACACGACATTTTGGATCCGTAATACAAGCGTTAGCGAAGGATAGCCCTGAGGCAAATTTCGCAGATAGACGCAGATTATAAAAACCTCTCGTAACTATTCAGGTGGGGGTAGCAGGATATTTAAACCGCGAA
>CAYWAG010000292.1:0-3040 GCA_964455925.1 uncultured Verrucomicrobiales bacterium
AACAGCAGGTTTGAATTCCTCTCTTTTTTAGCGCAATTTAGCGATTTTCGCGGTTTAAATATCCTGCCACCCCACCTGAATAGTTACCTATTCAGAGAAAATCACACCCCGATGCCTCACGACAGGAAAAATGCTGGATTTGCCTGTAGGTCTGATCTAGCGTATTGCTATGTCTTCCTCTACAGATCTTACCTACCACCTAGAGATGCGCTCCCCGGTGGAGCTCGTGCCTCGTGCTGCGGCGCAGCCCATTCAGGTCACCTATCGCGAGGGCGATGTCGCCTTTAGTCGGGAGATGTATCTGCGCGTAGGCGAGCAATGGGCATGGAACGACCGGCGTCAATGGAGCCAACAGCAATGGCAGGCGCACTACGATCAAGGCACGACGCGCACCTATGCAGGGGAGGTCGATGGAGAGTTGATCGGGTACTTTGAGCTCGATACCTCCACGGATACCGAGGTGGAGATTATCTACTTTGGTCTGCTGCCCCATGCCATTGGGCGGGGCTTAGGCGGGGGCTTTCTGACTGCCTGCATTCAGGCGGCATGGGCGATCCCTGGCACAGAGCGCGTGTGGGTGCATACTTGCACGAACGATCATCAGCACGCCCTACAGAACTATCAGGCACGTGGCTTTACCCTCTTCCACACTCAGGACGGATGCCATTAAGCCCGCTATTAGCCCCCATCTAGATTTCCCCTCTCTATGTGCCTGTCCCCCATTATTACCCTCCGTGATGTGCGTGGCTCCCTCTCCCCAGGGCAGCGCTACGAGGTCGATGCGTTCGCCCTCCAGCCCGGACAGCAGATCGCCTTACTAGGCAAAAGCGGTAGTGGTAAATCCACCCTACTACACCTCATCTCTGGCATGATCGGAGCCGCGCAAGGATCAGTCCAAGTGATCGGCCAGGAACTGCGAGGGATGCGTGCCGCGCAGCGAGATCGGCTACGCCGTGACCACATTGGGATGATCTTTCAGTCCTACCAGCTGCTCCCTGAGTTTACCGTTCTAGAGAACGTCTGCATGGGACTGGCGTTCTCCCCCCGCGCCGCCCAGCAGGCAGATCCCATAGCGCGGGCACTGCTGGCAAAGGTCGGGCTAGAGGGGCTAGAGCAGCGCCGTCCGGCACAGCTCAGTGTCGGGCAGCAACAACGGGTAGCCATCGCGCGAGCACTGATCAAGAAGCCCGCTATCCTGCTAGCGGATGAACCCACGGGCGCGCTGGATCCAGAGACTGGGGCGAGCATCTGCCAGTTGATCCAGCAGTTAGCCACAGAGCACCAGAGCACCCTCGTGTTCGTCACCCATGATCACAGCCTAGCCCAGCGTCTGCCGCAGCAGATCGATGTCGAGAGCCTCCTGCATTGGTCATCGGCACCTACTACCGCCCCAGCTAGGGCAGAAAGGGGGGAGGCATGAAGTCCCTGTTAGGCATGTCCTGGCGGCTCATGTGGTCACGCCCATGGATTACCGTAGCGACCTTACTAGCGCTGGCGCTACCGACCGCGCTGTCGGTCATCCTGCTCGTCGTCCGCCACCAATCCGAGGGTGCCCTGCGCAAAGATGCCGGGCACTTTGACCTCATCGTAGGTGCCAAAGGAGGCTCCATGCAGCTCGTGCTCAGCTCCCTCTACCACCTCGGGTTACCCAGCGGTAATATCCCATACGCGGACTACACCGCACTGCGGAATGACCCTAGGATCACAGCCGCTATCCCCATCGCATTAGGAGATAACTATGAAGGGTACCGCATTGTCGGCACGGAGACCTCTCTGTTCGGGCTGACCAGCCCCACGGGCGGCTCCATGTTCACCCTCGCTCAGGGCAGATTCTTTCAGCAGGAGCAGACCTTTGATGCCGTGATCGGGGCGCAAGTCGCCTCCCAGCTAGGGCTAACGATCGGGAGCACCTTTCATGGCACACATGGGCTGATCTCCCTACCGGGGTCTGAGGTCCACCGGAACTACACCTACACCGTAGTGGGCATCCTGCAGCCTAGTGGGGGTGCGCACGACCGCGCCATCTATGTCCCGCTAGAGGCCGTCTGGCGCGTCCACCATGTAGAGGAGTCCGTCCACCAAGTCTTTCGGAACACGCGCCCCATGCAGCGGGAAGTCACCTCCGTCCTACTGCAGCTAGAGTCCGCCGGTCTCCGTCTATGGATGGCAGATGAGCTCAAAAAACGCCCCAACCTCATGGTCGCGGTGCCTATTAACGAGATCCTAGCACTATCACGTATCTACCTCGCCCCCTTCCAGAAGCTCCTCTTCCTCATTACCATTGGGGTCGTCATCGTCTCTGCCCTCGTCATCCTGCTAGCAATGTGGCAGGCGATCGAGCGGCGGGAGCAGAGCTACCTCACACTGCGCAGCTTAGGAGCCAGCCGGGGGGAACTCCTCCGCCTCCTCTCCTACGAGGTCGGGCTCCTACTCGGCATCGGAGTCCTCAGCGGGGCCGTCCTAGGGCACCTCTGCGTGCAGGCGCTCACCGGTGTGATCTACCAGCGCACTGGTCTCATGATCCAGGCCTGGGCACTGGCTCCGGGAGAAGTCCCCACCCTGCTCTCCATCACCGGCGTCCTGCTCCTAGCAGGCATTCTCCCCATGATCTCACTCTACCGCCAGCGGCCCGTTTAGCAAGGCTCCCCAACTGTTCAGGTTTACACTTCACGACATTTTTCACTTCGTATTTTTTTCTATCCGCAGATTTTTCAGATGAATGCAGATTAGATTGAATTTAATAAAAGAGTATAATTCATTGGGCTCGTGTGAGGGGGGGCGCCCGCAACACAAGCGTTACAGCAACACAAGCGTTACAGATAGCATCTGAATAGCTCCATAAACTCCATATCGCACTCCCCACTAAAGCAGTAACTTTTGGTAACTATTCAGGAGGGGCTGAAGGAGTGGTTAACCGCGAAAGACGCTAAATTGCGCTAAAATGAACCGAAATGATTGCACAATCAAAGCAAAGCCTCTTGTAGCTTCATGGGTGTCTATAAATCACTGTAATTTACAGCCCCAGATGGTGGCTAGATCG
>CAYWAG010000293.1:0-3028 GCA_964455925.1 uncultured Verrucomicrobiales bacterium
CTCCACATCCCACCCCATACGGCGCAGACTCAGCATACGCATCCGACTATTCGGTATGGGATGATTCTCTCTGGTTCTGGGGTTTGCAAGACGCCGGAGCGGGAGGTGCCGCTGACTCCTGGGTTGGTCTTTTGTATTCCGCCGGATTCTCTCCATAGCTTTCACACCACTGATACCGCTCTGCGGGTGGTGGCGTGGCACCCCGATACAGATACCGGCCCAACACACGATGATCACCCGATGGTAAACAAGACTCTGATTCCCGTATGAAATGCCCCGAATGTAACTATAACCACCCACGCGGCAAGGAGGGCATGTCCTGTAAGAAGTGCCGCTACCGCTTCATTATTGACCCCCAGGCTCATGCCCGATTCACAGATGGTAAATTTCTCGCGATCCTAAGGCGGGCTTCTAGAAATGGGACTTACTACTTCACAGAGGAGGAGCTGTACTTCCAAGCGTGTCAGCGCAAGAAGTCGGGGTGCGTGGCGTTTATTCCTGCTGTTTTCTTCACCCCTTTTGCCAGTGTGTCGCTCATGGCTGTGATCACTTACATCACGGGGAAAGAAGAATACACATGGATGGAGATAAGCCTCATGGGAGGTCTGCTGGCAGTGGTAGCTATCCTTATCACCTACCGACTCCTCAACAGCCCTATCTCTCGTCGCAAGTGGGATAAGATGCTGCAGCTCTGGAAAAAGAGGCATCCTGAACTCCCTTACCTCCTCCCCGGACAGTCTCTGGCACAACCGCCCGCAGAGAGCCAAATCCCCGACCTTTATGAATACGGTGCCCCACGGCTCATGATTTGCCAGGAGGATATTCAGGTCGATTGGCTCATTATGAACGGGTTCCATAGCGCGCACCAGGCCATCATCATCAGTGAGAGCGGATACCCACATTATCTTCGTCCACAAGTAGAGGCTGTGATCGCGAGTAATCCCGCACTGCGGGTGACTCTGCTCCACAATACGGGCACGCTGGGAGAAACGATGATGGAGCGCGTAATCCCTGATTGGCAGCTATCCCCAGAACAGGTCGTGGATGCGGGGCTGAGCATGGAAACGCTCAAGCGGATGAAGGTGCCGGACCGAATCCGCAAGCGGTTTGAGCCGGACTTCCCCATGCATGCCCTGCCGTATCACACGATGCAATCATTGCTGAGCGTTTGTGCCCGGGAGCAACATGAGGAGGAGAATAACGGAAGTATCGCCTACGCTTGGTCGATGAGCTGCGAGAGTGATTATGATGTTTGCTCTGGCGGTGATGGCGACTTTGGCTAATCCTGTCTATAACCCTTCCTGAATATGCTGTGCGGAATCTTAGGCTCACCAGATCACTCCCTCCTAGCCCCTATGGAGAGGGCCCTCACGCACCGTGTGCGGAGCGGTTGGACGCGCCTAGAGGCGGATAATCTCAGCCTCAGCTGGGGGCTAGAACAAGAGCGCCAGGCGCTCTGTGGCGCACAATCACGCGACGGCATCACGCTTGCTCTGGTTGGCTCGCCTTATCATGAGGAGGTGCCTGACTTTGCCACGCTCTTCGCCCTCGTGCTGGCGCGCGGCTCCTCCGCTCTTACGGAGCTCGCAGGCTCATACGTGGGTCTGTATTGCGCCGACGGACAGTGCTCTCTCTTCCGTGATCCTGCTGGACGGCGCACCATCTACCATACCACCATCCAGGGCCACACCTACTTTGCGGTCGAGACTCGCCCGCTCTATCGGCTCCCAGGGTTTCGCCCTGCCATCGCTCCAGCCAGCCTCGCGCAATACCTGAGCTTTAGCTACACCCCAGGGCCACAAACCATGCTCCAGGGGCTCTACGAACTCCCCGCAGGTAGTCGCTGGAATCTGAGGCACGCGCACCCAGAGCGCACCTTTACGCCGGAGACCGACCCTAATTCGGAGCCACAACCACGCACTGAATCCCAGTGGATAGAGACCTTTCACGACCGCTTCCAGCACGCCCTGACCCGGGTAGAGATGCCTGGCACGCGCACGAAGTCCCTCTTCCTCTCTGGTGGACTGGACTCTAGCCTCGTCGCCGCCGCCCTCGCAGAGCGCTATGGGGCGGCACAGGTCGCCGCCCATGCCATCCACTTTGGCCCGAACTACCCAAACGAGCTTCCCTACGCTCGGCAAGCCGCTCAGCACCTGGGGATCTCCTGTGAAGAGGTTGAGATCCGCCCTCGGGACTTCGTTCCCATCCTCCCCGAGATGATCCAGAGGCTGAACGACCCCATCGGCGACCCCGTCACGATGCCAAACTACCTCCTCGCGCAGCACGTAGCCGCCCAAGGCGTGACCGCCGCCTATAATGGCGAAGGGGGCGACCCTCTCTTTGGTGGCCCCAAGAACCTCGGAATGCTCCTACATAACTGGTATGGAGGTCCTCGGCCGCCACGCCACCAAGAGCGTGCCTACCTCGCCTCCTATCGCCGAGGGTATGAAGAACGTCGCCACCTCATCCGCCCAGAGTGGATCGACCAGATCGATGAAGCTCGCGACCTCGAGGGCGTCCTAACGCCCTACTTCACTGCCACCCAGCCCAGCTCCTACCTTAAGAGGCTCCTCCTCATCAATATGCGGCTCAAGGGCGCACACCTCATCCTCCCTAAAGTCGAACGTATGCTCGGCGCGCACGGCGTCACCCCGCTCTCCCCCCTCTATGATGAGCAGCTCATCCGCCTCTCCATGCAGCTGCCCAACGCCCTCCTGCTCAAACACGGGGAGGATAAGCAAATCCTCAAGCTCGCTGCCACTGGACGCCTCCCCGACCATATCATCCACCGCCCTAAAAGCGGAATGCGCGTCCCCGTCCACTTTTGGTTCAAAGGCGAAATGCGCAAATACGCTCGCCACATCCTCCTGCATAAGACGACTAAGAACGCCGGCATCTTTAACCAACAGCGTATCAAACAACTCCTCCGCTACGACACCGACGAAGGCCTCGGCCGCTACGGCATCCGCATCTGGATGCTCCTCACCTTCGAACTCTGGCGCAGAGAGGTCTTCGGTGAGAGTTAGGA
>CAYWAG010000294.1:0-3005 GCA_964455925.1 uncultured Verrucomicrobiales bacterium
TAGATAGTCTATTTAAAAATCTCCATACCTATCACATTGAAATGAGGTAGCCCTGGCTGTACTAACAGCAGGTTTGAATTCCTCTCTTTTTTAGCGCAATTTAGCGTTTTTCGCGGTTTAAATATCCTGCCAGCCCCCACCTGAATAGTCACGATGGGTGAATAAAAGCTTGCTCGCCTGTGGTGTGCTCTCCACATAGTAGAGGCGGTATGAGTATTCTCTTCTTTCTACTGCCGCTCGCGGGGTTCCTCCTAGGATCCATCCCCTTTGGACTCTACATTTCACGGGCGCGGGGCATTAACATTCGGGAACATGGTTCAGGGAACATTGGCGCGACTAATGTGTTTCGCGTAGTCGGCGCAGGGCCAGGGCTCCTGTGCTTCCTGCTGGATGTGCTTAAGGGCGCGATTCCCGTCCTCCTAGCAGTGAACATCCTGGGAGTTATGGGTAAGGACCCGCTGACGCAGTGGGACTTCCTCGCCTCCTGGCGCACCATGTTTCCGGCGGAGCAGCGCACCCTCGTTCAGGCGATCCATGTCATTACGGGGCTGGCGGCAGTCTTAGGGCATAACTACTCGCCGTGGGCTGGCTTTAAGGGCGGTAAGGGGATAGCTACCACTGCTGGGGTCTTGTTTGCGCTTATGCCTGTCGCCACCTGTATCCTGCTCGTCGTGTGGGCGGTGCTCACCTTTACGACCCGTTACGTGGTCGTGGGCAGTGTCGGAGCCGCCTTAGCCCTACCGCTGATCGTCCTCTGGGGCGCTCACCACCATAAGGTCGATGACTCAGACCCCGCCTCCCTCTCCCTATGGGAAAGCGGCACCTATAATAAGCCTCTCCTCATCTTCGCCATAGTCGCCAGCGCCCTGGCGGTCTATAAGCATAAGGCGAACCTCGTGCGCCTCGTCAATGGCACCGAAAACCGCTTTGGTAAGAAGAAGGGCTAATTAAGCACTCCGCTCTCTCCCCTCCCTCTGCATCATGCAACATTATCAGCACATCGCCGTAATCGGGGCCGGATCCTGGGGCACCGCGCTCGCGCACCTCGTCTCTGCCCACACCGCTCGTGTGACCCTGGTCCCGCGCTCACATGAGATGGCGCAGTCCATCAACGAGCACCACCGTAACCCACGTTACCTCACCGAGCTAGCGCTGAGTGACAACATCACCGCCACCACCGACTGGGCAACGATCATCACCGCCGAGGTCATCGTCATGGCGGTGCCTACCTCTGCCATCCGTAACACCGCGCGCAGCCTAGAGGAAGCAGGGCTCTCTCCGCAGAGCATCCTGGTATCTGTCGCTAAGGGCATCGAGCGGGGATCTGGCATGCGCATGAGCGAGGTCATCCAGCAAGTCCTCCCGCAGAACCCCGTAGCAGTGCTGTCTGGCCCGAACCATGCCGAGGAAGTGATGCAGCAGCTCCCCACCTGCACCGTGATCGGATGTGAGGATGACAGCATCGGCACGGCTCTACGCGAGACGTTCTCAGGAGACAGCTTTCGCTCCTACTCCAGCACGGACTGCATCGGCGTGGAGTGGGGTGGCGCGATGAAAAACATCTACGCCATCGCCGCCGGGATCATCACAGGGCTACAGCTGGGAGATAATGCCATGTCCGCCCTCATTACCCGTGCCCTAGCAGAGATGACCCGCCTCGGCACCGCCTGCGGAGCCGAGCCACAAACCTTTGCCGGACTCTCCGGCGTAGGAGACCTGGTCACCACCTGCTACTCACACCACTCGCGTAACCACCGCGTAGGTCTAGCCCTCGCCCAAGGGCTAACGGTCGATCAAGCCTGCGACGAGCTAGGAATGGTCGCCGAGGGCGTGCGCAATGCCCAATCCATCTACGAGCAAGCCCAGCTCCGCGAGGTCGAAGTCCCGCTCCTCCGCGCGGTCTACTCTGTCCTCTACCAAGGCATCAGCCCAGACCAAGCCATCAAAGCCCTCTTCACCCGAGAGCTAAAGGCGGAGTAATAACTCACACGGGCACACATGTGTGCGCCGAACTCGGCTTTGACTATTCAGGTGGGGGTGGCAGGATATTGAAACCGCTAAAGACGCTAAATTCCGCTAAAAAAGAGAGGAACGCAAACCTGCATGTTAGTGCATCGTCTTATTACGTATCACGCGAATATATTAGAGTGAACCAGAATAGTCACAGAGCAAGAATTCACAGAATTGGCACCCACTCACCCTGTTGCTCCTGCACCTTCCGTAAAGCAAACAATAAGAACCCTCGCTTTGATTGTGAAATCATCCAAGTTTTTTAGCGCAATTTAGCGATTTTCGCGGTTAACCACTCCTTCAGCCCCACCTTAAGAGTTACTAATCTGCGGATAGAAAAAATACAAAGTGAAACATGTCGTGTAGCGTGTCAGAATTTAGAATCGTTCTAAAAACCACTTGCATGGAGGGGCAAAAGGGTGCATTATCTCTGACATGATCGTTTCCACCCCATCAGCCCCTGTAATCGCCCAGCACTTGAACCAGCTTACTGCGGACTCCTACGGCTTGCTTGGTCAGCTACACCTCGCCCACTGGAACGTGCAAGGCACCGACTTTAAGACCCTCCATGAAATGTTCCAAGAGATGTATGAGGAGCTGTTCGTCGCCATTGATGACATCGCCGAGCAAGTGCGCCAGCTAGGGCACTATGCAGAAGGCGGGCTGAAACGGCTCGCCGAGATGTCCAACGTCCCAGAGGCACCATCTGCGCAATCCCTCTCCGCCCGCGAGTTCGTCACCAGCGTTCTCCTGGCTAACGAGATCGTACTCCAATCTGCCATTGATGCCCGGAACGCCTGTGGCGATGATGCCGACCCTGAGACCGAGGATCTCCTCATCGGCCGCATCCGCGTCCATAAGAAGGCCGACTGGTTCCTCAAAAGCTACCTCGCATAACGTTTCGCCCTGCGGGGGGGGCATCCCGTCTCACACTACACGACCGTTTTCCTGCTAGCCCTGGCAGAGGCGGGGTGGAACCAAGCTCGTCCCTGGGC
>CAYWAG010000295.1:0-3000 GCA_964455925.1 uncultured Verrucomicrobiales bacterium
ATACATTGGAAGATTCTGATCGCCAATGTGAGCTGCCGTTGGTATGCCCATTGCTATGCGTATTCGCCCTCCTTTCTACCTTTCGCTCGCATTCCTCATAGCACTCCCGTTCTCTAGCTGTGTCGCACCGGGCACCGCTCCGGCGGTGCAGACCGTCACGGCTGTGTCCTCTAATGCCCCGCGCCCTAGCCTCCAGCGCCTGGATAATGGGCACTACCAGGTGATGGCGGATTGGGCCCTGGTGATCTCTGGGCGGCGCTTCTTAGTCCCCGCTGGCTATAGCTCTAACGGCATCACTGCGCCGAAGTCGGTCAAATCCCTACTAGGTGATGGTGTAGGGTATCCAGAGACATGGGCCGCGGTCTTCCATGACTGGTGTTTCACCCAGTCCTACCTCACTCGCACACAGGCGGACGACTACTTCATCCAGCTCATGAAGGATTACGGCATCAGCCCGACTAAAATCAACCTCATGGCCACCAGTGTGCGTAGTTATACGGCGTATAAGACGGTGCAGGGGCAGTGATTTTTCTCATTGTCATTTCTGCAGAGTTACCATAGGTCTGTGCCTATAATGATGGAGAACCCTGGTAACACGATCACGGGGGGCGTATGTGCCCCTGGCAACTTTCATGCACATGCCCTGAAGTGCGGGATCAAAGACCCCGCAGCCCCGCGCTTAGACCTAGGGCTGATCTACTCCACCCTGCCGGCGACGTCTGCAGGTGTCTTTACCACGAACCGTATCATGGCGGCGCCCGTAAAGGTGAGCCAGCGCCACATCCAGTCCGCCGATGTCCAGGCCCTGCTGGTCAACAGTGGAAACGCCAACGCCTGCACGGGCGAGGAAGGCGTGCAGCACGCACAGGATAGCTGTCAGGAGGTCGCCACTGCCCTAGGGATCCCTACGGAGCAGGTCGCGGTGTGCTCCACAGGAGTCATCGGGCTACCGCTACCCTATGATCGCATGGAGCCACAGTTTCCCGCCTTAGTCGCGGGGCTAGCCGCCGGCGCGGCGCAGGCAGATGCCTTTGCTAAGGCGATCATGACGAGTGATACACGTCAGAAGGAGATCGCCATTGAGATCCAGATCGGGGGGCGCCCCGTGCGCATCGGTGCCTGTGCGAAGGGGGCGGGGATGATCAAACCCAGCATGGCGACCATGCTCTGCTTTATCACCACTGACATCGCACTGCCTAAGGGCGACCTCCAGGAGGCTCTAATAGCCGCTACCGACCAGAGCTTTAACCGCATCTCCATCGATGGAGACATGAGCACTAACGACACGGCCCTAATCCTCGCTAACGGAGCGAGTGGGGTAGCCATCAGTAAGGCAGATACCGCTGATTACGCGCTGTTCTCTACGGCGCTCACCTACGTGCTGGACCACCTCGCCCGTGCCATCGTCCTGGATGGCGAGAAGGTCACGAAGTTTATCACCCTAGAGGTCGTCAATGCCCATTCGCACAAGGACGCTAAGAACATCGCCGAGGCCGTCGCAGACAGCCCGCTGGTGAAGTCCGCCTGGAATGGCGATGACCCGAACTGGGGGCGCGTCATTCATGCCGTGGGGTATGCCCACGCCCGCATCATAGAGGAGCGCATCAACATCCTGTGGGATGATGAGGTCGCCTGTGAGGGAGGCAAGCTCGGCCCCGCCTCCATCGCTAACCTCCGTACGATCGCAGGGCAGCCCGCCTTTACCGTCCGCATCGACCTCCAGCTGGGCACGGCAGACTACACCATGTACACCTCAGACCTGTCACCCGAATACGTGGACTATAACCGGTCCGAATACTCCTACTGGAAGGCCGTAGAGCGTAACCAAGGATAAGCCCGCCCCTCTCACTCCCTACTCCCTGATATATATGAATACAACCCTCATCGACTACATTGAGGCAGATAGTAATTTAGCCCTCTACCTGAGTAAGGAACAGTGGCGCAATGACCTGAGCACCGCTGAGGTCGAGATGATAGGGAAGATCTTCCTCAACGAGATTAAGAGCAGCGGCATCCCCGTCAACTTTACCATTGAAAACGTAGAGTCGGACGACGTTACGGGGCATAATGAGTATGAGATCAACGTCGTGCTGAATTTAAAAAGCTTTGATGACCCCATTATCAACATCATCACGAATAATGGCTACGCTAAGCTAAAGGCTGACCAGTCCGATACATACCTCTCCTACGCCGCACTCTGCATCCTCTCAGAGAGAGCGCAGCAAATCTTAGCGGAGATAGACGCAGACAAGGGCACTCGCAAAGGCAAGGGCAAGAACCAACTCAGCGCCAAGCAGCAGCTGGAGCAACAGGAGATCGATACCTGGCTCAGCATGCTCACCGAGCAGAACCCAGAGGTCACCCCGAACCTCACCGAACTCAGTACGCTCACGAAGTCTAAGGCTAAAAGTAAGGCCCCGCTGGGGTTCCACATCTCTACGCGGTATGACTTCAGTAATCCCGTGGTTAGCTTTCTCCGCATCCTCCCAGACCCTGACCACCCTGGTAGCTATAAGGTCCTCAACACCATCCGCACCGTTTCAAAGGGGTCCCAATACCTCCTCCCAGGGGACTTTGAGCTAGCGGAGCAGGCGAAGCAACGGAACTCCCGGCACCGCTACGGGAACCCATACTACAGTGGGGTTCCTCTCCTCAGCGTCAGAGAGCTCCTCCACCGCCTCCTCCGCACGGAGCGTTGCTTCTTCTCAGCCGACGAGCCAGAGAAAGGGGACCGCATCACACCGGTGGAGATGGTCCCTGACCACACCGTCTCCCTAGGCTGGCATGAGTTTAAGTCTGGCAAGCGCATCCCTGTGATCGAGCCCGATATCCGCCACGCAGACCTCCTGAGCATTGACCCTCTGTGCGTCTTTAGGGAGAAGGCTCGCACCTTCTGCTTTCTCTCCCTCCCCGTAGACATCACCCTGGAGCTGGCACTCATCTGGTGCCAAGACCCCGCCATTAAGCCTGTCCACCAAGAGCGCGTAGAGGAGCATGGAG
>CAYWAG010000296.1:0-2970 GCA_964455925.1 uncultured Verrucomicrobiales bacterium
GGAAGGAATAATCATGAGCAAGATGCTCATGCCACAATTACTGCCGTAATGTGAGCTTTAAGATTGCAGACAGTGCTAGGATGCGTCTGAATAGAGGGGATATGAGCTTAGTTCTTAAAAATGTGCGAGTAGTGTCGGAGTCTGCTATCTCCGCTCCGCAGGATGTTGTCGTTGAAGGTGGGAAGTACACCGCTATTGGGGCTGAGGTCTCTGTGCCGGCGGGTGCCCGGGTGGTAGAGGCAGGTGGCAAGCTCATGATGCCTACGATGTTTGATACCCATGTGCACTTTCGTGAGCCTGGGCAGACGCATAAGGAGGATATGGCGAGTGGAAGTGAGGCGGCTATTAATGGTGGCGTCACTGGCATCGTGATGATGCCAAACACGTCTCCTGCGATCGACTCTGCCGCGATGGTTAAAAACTTGCTCGAAAAGGCAAAGGAGGTCTCCCGAATTAACATTTACACCTCCGGCTGTGTGTCTAAGGGGCGGGCTGGGAAGGAGCTCGCTGAGATCCATGCGATGAAGGAGGCGGGCGTGCTCATGCTCACCGATGATGGGGATACCGTCGATGACCCTGTGCTCTATAAGAATGCGATGGAATACGCGACCCCGTTCGGCATGTTCTTCGCTAGTCACTGTGAGACCCCTTCCCTCTCTGGTCCTCGCGCCATGAACGAAGGGAAGAAGAGCTACGAGCTGGGCATCCAAGGGAGCCCAGCAATGAGTGAGGAGATCTGCATGGATCGTGACATCCGGATCGCACACGCGACCGGCGCACACCTCCACATTCAGCATGTTTCCTCTGGCATCGGGGCTAAGACGATCAAGTTCTGGAAGGAAATGGGCGCACGCGTCACGGCGGAGGTCTGCCCGCATCACTTAATCTTTAACGAGGAAGACATCGGGGACTTTGATACGAACTTTAAGATGAACCCGCCGCTCCGCACGGCCGCTGATAATGCGATGCTGGTAGAGGGGCTGAAGGATGGCACCTTTGACATCATCTCTACTGATCACGCGCCACATACGCATTATGAGAAGACCTCGGTGGACTTCGTAAACGCGCCCAACGGCATCACGGGGCTAGAGACGGCGCTCGTCTCACTCTACCATGAGTTTGTCACTAAGGGGCAGCTGGACTGGCCTCTCATCGTCAACAAGTTCTCAGCGGAACCTCGTCGCCTGATGCAGCTCCCACCTGTCCCCATCGAGGAAGGTGGCGCGGCAGAGTTCCTCCTCTTTGATGAGGAGTCCACTACGACATATTCTGAGGAGTTCTTTAAGTCTAAGTCCATTAACTCCCCATACATTAACCAAACCCTCAACGGAGAAATCCAGCTCGTCGTCCTAGGCGACGCGGTGCTCCTAGAGACCCCCACCCTCTAATCCCGCTGTCACGCATGAAGATCTCGCCTCTCCCCATTAGTTCTACCGCCTCACCTCGCCACCTGCTAGGTGGTAGGCATAGCGGTATGCGGAGAGGGAGCGCGCTGATCGCGATCTTTTGGATCACAGGAGTGCTCTCCATGGCGGTGTTTGCCACCCTCGCGGTGGTAAAGATGCAGGCGGACATCTCTACCTCCCAGAGCCATGCGCATAGGGCACGCTTACTCGCGGAGCAAGGAGTCGCCCTAGCGGTGCATAACAACATTGAGAATGGAGACCCCTTACTCTTCTTTCAGGATCCTGCCTTTGCGGAGGGATATGAGGCCAGCCGCACTTCATTGGCGCAGAGCTTTGGGATCAACACGCTGGCGCAGGAGGTGATGCATCAGCAGCGGAGTAATGAGAGCACTCTCGATGACACCTTGTTCTACCTCCTCCTTACCGAGGGCTGGGGCGTAGATCCTAGCGACGCGCAAGTCTTCCTGCACTGTGTGGCGGAGTGGGTCGATGCGGATGACCAGATCACGACCCTTACAGGCTGGGAGCGCTCTAACTATGAGCGCGAGGGCTTCCCGGGCTTTCCCTATAACCGGTTCTTTAAGAGCCTGGAGGAGGTGACCTATGTGCATGGGTTTGATGCCATCGAGGAGGCACAGCCTAGCTGGCGCTCGTTCTTTAATATTTGGACGACTAACCAGGTGGACATTGCCAGCGCGAGCCCCGAGATTATTTCGCTCGCCTCGCTGACGAGCTTTGGTCGGCAGATCCCCCCGGACGCAGCCGCAGTGATGCAGGCAGACCTCCTAGGGCCTGACGGCATCCAGGGGACTGAGGATGATCTCGATCAGCCCAACCTAGAGACCCTGCTCAGTCAAGCCGCCTCTGGAGACATAAGCACGCTTATCAACCGCTATACGATTGACTCTGATATGCCGCAATATAGCCTCATCACGAGTAAGGGGTGGAGTGGGTCCATCTCTGCAACCGTGAAGTTAGCTTTACAAACACAATCTGATAGGCCATTAATCCTAGAACGTACTGAATCCATTGACCACAACACGCATGAAGAGCAAGAATACTAAGCACACTCTCCTCCTTCCTGGTGCACATGGCTGGGAACTGTGGTCGCAATCCCCAGAGGACACCCATCTCATTCTGCGATCCGGGCACGACTGTGCGCTGGATGTTGAGAAGATTCCGGCAAACCTGCCTCTGACCATGGTCTTCCCCGTTAGAGAGCTCACCGCCCTAGGGGTATGGACCCCGCAGGCAGATGCAGAGACCATCGCAGATCTCATTTCCTTACAGGTGGAGCGGATGGGACTGTCGCAGCCGTTGGAGCTAGGGGTGCTCACACAGCACTCCGCTCTGGACGCCTCCTCCTCTGACCGGACGCTACAGGCAGTAGACATTCTTCGCGCTCCTGCAGATGGGACTCTCCCTCGCGTCTCACCGTCACAATTCCAGGTCTCGCCACGCTGTTACCCGATGCCGGCGCGGAGCCTCGTGCTCTGGCAAGAGTTCGGGAAGTGGGTCTTCGCGGTTACCAGAGAGCGCGAGCAGGTTATTCACTATCAGGGAC
>CAYWAG010000297.1:0-2948 GCA_964455925.1 uncultured Verrucomicrobiales bacterium
AATAAGGAGGGTTTGGCTCGGGCCATTTTGTGGTAAGGTAGGAGTCCTTACGCTGGTCCCATGGGAGGTGACGGTCGAGGGGGATGAGGCTCTTTCCGTCCATGTTGTCTGGGACGGGAAGACCAGCGAGCTGGAGAATGGTGGGGGCAAAGTCCAGGTTACAGGTACGCCGTTTCCAGGTTCGTGTGTATGGGATTAGGAGAGATCCTGCGAATATTTGCACCTTAGAATTTTTTGGGTTGCCAGAGTTCGGTGGGGCTTGTTGAGTATGCGGGTTATGTCTTGGACTGTAGAACAATCTCGTGAGATCTACTCTATAGAGCAGTGGGGCGAGGAATATTACGATATCGATGCGAATGGTGAGGTCGTCGTGAAGCTAGCGGATGAGCAGGGGCAGGTCTATCCTGTGTCTCTCGCCCAGATTGTGCGAGACCAGGATGAACGCGGACGCCCTGTGCCGCTGCTCCTGCGGTTTCGGAATATTCTGAACCGTCGTATCGAGGGGCTGCATCGCGCCTTCTTAGACTCTATGGACCTCCTCGGATACCAGGGCGGTTATCGGGGTGTATATCCTATTAAGGTGAACCAGCAGCAGCAAGTCATCGAGGAGATCTCAGACTTTGCCACGCAATACCACTATGGCCTGGAGTGTGGGTCTAAGCCAGAGCTCCTTATCGCCCTCGCGCACCTCTCAGACCCCGAGGCGCTGCTGATTTGTAATGGGTATAAGGATGAGGAGTTTATCGACCTAGCACTGAAGGCGTCACAAACAGGGATGCGCATCATCCTGGTCGTCGAGATGCCGGGGGAGGTGGATGCTATCCTAGACCGCGCGGAGGCACTGGGTATTACGCCTCAGCTTGGTGTTCGCTTTCGGCTCTCTGCTAAGTCGGAGGGGCATTGGGCGGAGTCTGGCGGAGACCGCTCCACCTTTGGGCTGAACTCCGCACAGCTCATCGATGCCATCGACCGTCTGCGTGAGCGGGACGCCCTGCAGCATCTCCAGCTCTTTCACTATCACCAGGGATCTCAGTTGCCGAACATTCGGGTCATCCGCGAGGCCTGTCTAGAGGCGGTCCGCGTGTATGTGAGCCTCGTGGAGGAGGGCGCGCCTATGGGGATCTTAGACCTCGGAGGCGGGCTGGCGATCGACTATGACGGATCGCACACCAACTATATCTCCAGCTGTAACTACGGGATGCGGGAGTATGCCGCCGACCTCGTAGAGATCGTGAAGGAGGCCTGCGACCGCGCCCAGATCCCACACCCTACACTGGTCACAGAGTCCGGCCGCGCTGTCGTGGCGCATTACTCCGTCCTCACCTTTAATATCCTAGATGTTACTGACTTTAAGATCCACGACTGCCCCCCAGAGCCGGGCGCGGATGCCCCGGAGGTGGTCCGCAGCCTGTGGGAGATCCAGTTCCAGCTCGATAACCCAGATCGCCTCCAAGAGTGCTTTAATGACACTCTGTTCTACCGAGACCGCATCCGCTCCCTCTTTAATAATGGGGTCATCTCCCTGCGCCTGCGTGCGCTGGGGGAGAAGTTATACTGGTATAGCATCACCCAGATCGCCGCGCGCCTTAGTGCGCTGGATGAGATCCCCGAGGCCCTCGCTACACTGGAGGCGAACCTCATTAGCTTCTACTACGCGAACTTTAGCGTCTTTCAGTCCCTCCCAGACCACTGGGCGATCGAGCAGCTCTTCCCCATCATGCCTCTACAACGGCTGGATGAGGAACCCGCCGAGCAAGCCATCCTCGCTGACATCACCTGTGACTGCGACGGTAAGGTGGACCAATTTATCGACGTGAAGGGCGCTAAGCGGCACCTCCCCATCCATCTGCGTAAGCCAGGGGAGAACTACCTGATCGGCGTCTTTCTCGTTGGGGCTTACCAAGAAACGCTCGGTGATCTCCATAACCTCCTGGGTGACCCACACGTCGTCTCTGTCGCCATCGAGGACGGTGAGGTCGTGTATACGAACGAGGTCGAGGGCGACACGGTCGCGGATGTCCTGTCCTACGTAGAGTATGAGCCAAAGGCGATCGAGCGCCAGTTCCGCGCCATCGCCGAGCGCGCCGTCCAGCGGGAGAGGATCACCGCTAAGCAACGCCGCGACCTCATGGAGAGCTTCCGCGCCACCCTCAATGGCTACACCTACTTTGAGAACGATCATTGAGCATGACCACAACGCTTCCCTGCGGGGCTGGGCTTGTGGGGCATCCCTGACATACATGGCTTGACGCTTCTTATCGCTGTAGTGTTGATGCTCACGGTGCATTTATAAGGCGGGGCATCAGGGCTGCAGGCGATAACAGGGGGAGGTGGCTTTGACGAATGTGGTGTGGTTTTGTGATTGGTATCGTTTGTTTAATTGGGGTTTTCTTGTCTTTTCACTCTATGTTTTTAATTGAGATTGGGTGTCATTAGTGATTTTATTTGTGATATATGATTTTTGTGGTGTGTGAGGTGGTGGGATTTTTTGTTGGGATGGATTATTGAGTTTTAGCGGGGTGGGGGAGTGGTGATTTGGAGGTGGGTTTGCGAGCGTGGTGTAGGTTTGGGGATTTGTCTAAAGGGAGTGAAAAAAAGTTGAAAAAGGCTTGTGAAAAAATTCACAAGCCCTTATCTCGTTCGCCACACTATGGCTAATTTCTTTCCACGATGGACGAACTATGTACCGCTTAAGCTGGCGATTTGCGTCGGTATTGCGGCGGTTGGAGTTATTGCTGCCTTTACGTATTTTGCTACGCCTAAGACGCAGCGCGTTGGCTATATGCCATCGCAACCTATCCCTTATAACCACGAGTTGCACGTGCAGCAGCTGGGGTTAGATTGTCGTTACTGTCACAGCTTTGTTGAGCAGTCAGGACACGCTAACATCCCTACCGCTAACACTTGTTGGAACTGTCACAAGAACGTGAAGACGGACTCTCCTAAGT
>CAYWAG010000298.1:0-2917 GCA_964455925.1 uncultured Verrucomicrobiales bacterium
AGGGTGCCGATACGCTAAGGCGGGCTGACGCCGCCTTGGACGCTCCTCTCTACCCTGGGCTGTGGGCTTTCTCCCTTATCAGGGAGACCTGGGTTTCGGAGGTTGATGGTTCGCCGCAAAGTCTCATCCCTTAGACTGAGTAAGGACGTTTGGCTGGTGAGTTTTGAGATTGGGCGGTATTTTTGTGGAGATGGGGACGGACAATCTACCTAATGCCTATTACTCCAAGAGCAGAAGAAGCGGAACGGGGACTTTAGTCTCCGCGATGCAGCTCGGGTGATTTTTTGTTTTTCTATTGACTGATAATCGAACTTTCAGTAAATACTGAAATTATAAATATGGAGATACTCTTACAACTTGCAGGGATTGCGCTGCTGATGATATGTGTGGCGAATGGGTTTGCCTTTCGGAAGCTGGGGTGGAATGAGAATTTACCTCGGACGGATTACTTCTTTCAGCAGGTGTTCAAGGTTCATACCCTTCACCTTGTGATGATGATGTTCGCTATGGGGCTGGCGTGCCTGATCGCGACAGAGGAGCTTGTAGCTGCGGAGACGCTGATGGCACGTGGGTTTCTGTGGTTTGCGGGAATGTTTTGGGGAGTCCGGACCCTGCTCCATATCTTTTACTATGACCCGAAGGTGAAGCGCGCGAACCCTTACTGGAACGCCCTCTTTCTGGCGACCTTCTGCTACCTCGCAGGTACCTTTCTCACCCTAGTAATTCTCTGACTCTCATGACACTAAAAGAACTCATTCACACGGGACTACTCATAGCGGGGGGCGCGCAGCTAACCTTGTGCATGGCAAGCGTCGCGATTCCTCGCAACCTGCGCTGGGTCGAGCGCACGGCGGGGTTAGTTCCCTTTATTCGCCAGATGTTTTACACTTACGCGGTGTATGTTCTGGGGGCGCACCTCTTCTTTGCGCTGACGACTCTTATGCTCGCGGATGAGCTCATGGCGGGGAGCGGGATCGGGAATATGTTATTGGTCTTTATGGGCGCATGGTGGACGGGACGGATCTACTGCCAGTTCTTTTACTTCGATCGCACGGGAATCCCAGAGACACGGTTTAATAAGGTTGCGGAGGGGATTCTCGTCGTGATGTTTTTCGCGCTTGTTACTGTTTACTGGGGGGCATTGATATGGAATTTGACACGATAAGCTTGGGCCTCTGCATTCTACTAGGGGGAGTGGTGAGCCTGATTGGCAAGGCGTTGGTCGAGACCGTGCGCGTGCCGCGAATAGTGTGGTGGACCGGGATTCTCATGCCTTTTGCGGTGACGCATCTCACTCTCCTCCACGCCCTTCCCTTCGCTCGCATGGTGGGGCTCTGCATCGTGCTCCTTATGGGGATGAAGGTGATCACCTATATGGAATGGATTATTGGAGGCGGTAAGCGGATGAGCTGGGTGCGCTGGGGAGCCTTTAGCTTCCTTTGGTTCGGGATGCAACCAATGGCGTGGGTGGGCCGGCGAAAGCGAATAGGACAACTCGAATGGAGAAGCCATGTCGTTTATGCCCTCATCCCGATGATCATTGGAGCCGTGGGACTGAGTTTCTATGCTGGTCTGGGGCTGGACTACTTCCCTGCCTCATTCATCTGTATGAGCATGATGTTTCACTATGGGGTGCTTCGCCTGAATACTGCCCTTTGGCGTATCATAGGATTTCCGGTGCGAACCCTGTTCCGGAACCCTCTGGTGACGAGTGGGTTCGGAGACTTCTGGGGCGCGCGGTGGAACCTCGCCTACAGCCAAATGATGGCGAGGGCAGTGCAAAAGCCCCTCCTCCCACAGATTGGTAAGAAAGGCGCAACCTTTGCCGTCTTCCTCGTCTCTGGCCTCTTCCATGAGTTCGCTATTTCAGTGGTCGCACTCGATGGATTCGGGCTTCCCTTTCTGTTCTTCTTGGCCCATGGCGTCGTGGTGCTGGTAGAGAAGAAGCACTGGAGCATGCGATACCTCTGCCTAGGATCACTCGTCATTGGGCTTCCGATCCTGTTCCCGCCTGCCTTTGTGGAGGGAATCGTGATGCCTGTGGAGGAGTATTGGCGTGAGGCGATGAGGTGGCTTTTTTCCCTTATCAGGGAGACTTGATTGCAGAGGTTTTTGGTTTAGGTAGAGTTTGGGATAGTCTATCTAGCTACATTAGGGCGTCTGCAGAAGGGTTGATGATTTTGATTGGGCAGTTGGCAAAGCCTGAGGAATCGCGGGTGATAATGAAGTCTGCCTGCACTGAGAGGGCCGCAGCGATTTGCATGGCGTCTTCCAGGTCTCCCGCGTTGTGGTCTAGAGCTACCTGTAGATCTTTGTGCTCTACGGGAGCGATTCGGCAGACCGTGGTGATTTCTTGGATAAACTTTAGTGCCACTGCATTGCTCTCACATTTCCCGAGAATGTAGGCTATGTTAGAGACTGTATGCCACGAAAGGTAGCATGAAGCTTGTTCTATGCCCTTCGCGAGAACTTCTCGGGAGTTGGCACAGTGAGGCTCGCGCCTAAGCGCAACATCGAGTAAAATATTCGTGTCAAAGAAGACTCTCATGAGCGCGTATACTTCTCCCAGATCGCTTGCGCCTTGGGATCATTATCCAGGAGTTCTGCATTAGGCTCTACGCTAGGCTGGTTGCCCCACTCGGCGAGAAAGTTCAGAGCCTTCGCCTTCTCTTCTTGACTAGGCTGTGAGGAAAAATGCTCTTGGTAGTCCGCATGGGAAAGCACGACGACCACTGGACGGCCCTTCTTTTCAATCGTTACAGGCCCTTTCTGCGCCTTATCAACGAGCGCACCAAAGTGGGTTTTCGCCTCCGAGGCCGATATTGTCATCATACCTACAAGGTAATCATTATGATCAAAACAGTCAATAAGGAATTAGCGGGCCTTTCATCCTAGTCCCTAATCTCAAGGTCTCCCT
>CAYWAG010000299.1:0-2910 GCA_964455925.1 uncultured Verrucomicrobiales bacterium
GATGATCGTCTTCTCGTCCTCGACGAGCTTGCTCGCATCAAACTCTGGCCAGTCGAGGCTGGAGAGTAGGGTCTCGCTGCCGAGCTGCTTGTTCAGCTCCTCAGTGAGGTGCGGGGCGAATGGGTTCAGTAGCTGGAGGAAGGTGGTGAACTCAGGGATAGGGAGTCCGTCCTTCTTCTCAGCGTCTTGGAAGGCCTTGAGGCAGACCATCATTTGCGAGATCGCGGTGTTAAAGGCGAGGTTCTCGATGTCTTCACCGACCTTCTTAATGGTCTGGTGAAGCTCCTTGACGAGTGCCTTGTTGCTGGATGGTTCTGCCTGCAGGTTTGTCTTCAGCGACCATTCGCCTTCTTGGTTTTGCTCAAAGGCGAGACGCCAGACCTTCGCAAGGAAGCGGGAGACCCCATCGACGCCATTCGTCTGCCATGGTTTGACCTGCTCCAGCGGCCCCATAAACATCTCGTAGAGACGGAGAGCATCGGCACCGTATTGTTGGATGATGTCATCGGGGTTGACGACGTTACCAAGCGACTTCGACATCTTGTTGCCGTCAGAGCCTAGAATGAGTCCTTGGTTCACGAGCTTCTTGAATGGCTCGCGCGTGCTGATGAATCCGAGGTCGAAGAGGACCTTATGCCAGAAGCGGGCGTAAAGGAGGTGGAGCACGGCGTGCTCCGTACCGCCAACATAGAGGTCAATGAGCGCATCATCCCCGCCAGACCAGTAGGTTTCTGCTTCCTCGGAGATGAATCGCTCGGTGTTGTGGTTATCAAGGTAGCGGAGGTAATACCAGCAGGAGCCAGCCCATTGGGGCATGGTGTTGGTCTCGCGCTCGTATTGGTCACTGTAGTTGATCCAGTCGGTCGCCTTCACCAGCGGGCCACGTGGGTCGCCAGTGGGCTTAAAGTCCTCCATGTCAGGCTGGAGCACCGGGAGGTCGCTCTCAGGCACGCAGGTGTGCTCACCAGTCTCCTTATCCCACAGTAATGGGAACGGCTCACCCCAATAACGCTGACGGGAAAAGAGCCAGTCGCGAAGCTTGAAGTTGATTTGACGAGATCCTTTACCGTTTTCCTCGAGCCATTCGATCATCTTGGCTTTGGCGGCTGGAGTGTCTAGACCATCGAGGAAGTCGGAGTTGATGTTTTTATCGTCTACGACCACGACTTTTATCGAGAGGTTGTAGGCTTCGGCAAACTCGCCGTCCCGCTCATCATGCGCTGGCACTGCCATGATCGCACCGGTACCGTAGCCCATCATGACGTAGTCTGAGATCCAGATCGGGATGCGTTCGCCGTTGGCGGGGTTGATGGCGTAGGCTCCGGTGGGTTCACCGGTTTTATCCTTGTTGAGCTCGCCGCGCTCGAGGTCGGACTTCAGGGCGCAGGCTTCCTTATAGGCATCGACGGCGGCCTTGTTTTCGGCCGTGGTGATTTCCTCGACGAGCGGGTGCTCTGGGGCGATGACCATGTAGGTGGCGCCGAAGAGGGTGTCGGGGCGGGTGGTGAAGACTTCGATCTCTTGATTTGTCGCTTCTACGGTGAACTTTACGGTCGCGCCTTCGGATTTGCCGATCCAGTTTTTCTGGAGGAGCTTGATGGACTCTGGCCAGTCGAGCGGGTCGAGGTCATCAATGAGGCGTTGGGCGTATTTGGTGATGCGGAGCATCCACTGGCGGAGCGGGCGACGCTCGACGGTGTGCCCTTTGGACTTCCATTCATCCACTTCCTCATTCGCTAGGACGGTGCCGAGGTCGGGAGACCAGTTCACTGGAGCCTCATGGGTAAAGGCGAGGCGCTCGGCGTCGATCTCCTCGCGGGAGAGACCTTTCGCCTCTAGCTCGGAGATCGGGCGCGCCTTTTGCGTCTCCTCACAATAGTAGGAATTATAGAGGTGGAGGAAGATCCACTGTGTCCACTTCACATACTCTGGGTCGGTGGTGTTGACCTCGCGGTCCCAGTCGTAGGAGAACCCGATGGCCTTAAGCTGGTTACGGAAGTTCTCGGTATTCGCCTCCGTGGTAATACGAGGGTGCTGCCCCGTTTTGATGGCGTATTGCTCTGCCGGCAGACCAAAGGCATCCCACCCCATGGGGTGCAGGACATTATACCCCTTCATCCGCTTATACCGCGCGACAATGTCAGTGGCGGTGTACCCCTCAGGGTGCCCCACGTGCAGCCCTGCTCCAGAAGGGTAGGGGAACATATCGAGCACATAATACTTCGGCTTAGAGGCATCAAAGTCAGCATCGCCAGGATTCGCCGTATGGTAGGTCTTTTGCTCGTCCCAGTAGGCTTGCCACTGGGGTTCAAACTTGTCAAAGGGGAAGGGTTTTCTCATGATTCTGCCTAGGTAAAAACACGAGGGTAGGGAGGATGCGATATTTTTTTGAGAGGAATTGGGGGGCGGGACAGGGCTACCTCACTTTGAGAGACTGATATAATCAAGGCTTTGCAACACAAGGACTTGTAAAGGGGGGATGAAAACCTGGCTCAAACTCGTGTCTGCAGTTAGGTAAACCACAATACGAAGGATAGCCCCTAGGCAAAGACTCGGAGCACGCGGAGATATCTATTAAGTCATGTATGGCTTTCGGAAGACACTGGATAATCTTCACCTGTTGGGAGAAGGAGCTAGGTGAAGCACATGAGGGAAAAATCCTCCTCCGTGCCCTCCGTGCCTTTGCCTAGGGGCTATCCTTCGTATTGTGGTTCAAAATTAACTGCGGATCCTACATCTCTTTCGCTTTTATGTATGAGGGCTCCAAAGCGAGGTAGCCCTGGGGGGGTAAGGTGGTTTACCTCGCTTCGATCGTAACACAGTGGGGAGTGGATTGGGATAGGAACCGCTAAATGACACGAATATGCGCTCATGATTTACCGTTTTTTCGCGGTTCCTGTTCCCAGAGTG
>CAYWAG010000300.1:0-2901 GCA_964455925.1 uncultured Verrucomicrobiales bacterium
GTGGTTTACCTAACTGCAGACACGAGTTTGAGCCCCCTTTACAAGTCCTTGTGTTGCAAAGCCTTAATTGAATCAGTCTCTCAAAGTGAGGTAGCCCTGCCCACTTCCCTCTTAGAAGCACGAATTTTATTTACAGAGCCCCGGCAGAGAGACAACATAGCGAGCTGATGGATTTTACTTGGGAACAATGGTTCATGATCGTCCTCGTGGTAGTGGTGTTCGTGACCTTAGTGAAGGAATGGCTCTCTGCAGAGATTACAGCCATGTGTGCGCTCTTTGCCTGCATCTGCGCTGGTATTTTACCGCTTAAGGCACGGGTGCCAGAGGATACCGCGTATTTGGCGCTTAAGGTCTTTGCCCACCCCGCTCCGCTGACGATCGCCTGCATGTTTGTCGTCAGTGCCGCCCTAGAGAAGACAGGGATCATCGAGCAAATGGGCGACCTCTTTGAGCGCAAGGCAGCGACCTCGGAGACGAAGATGCTCTGGGCGCTCATCATTATAGCCGCGACCCTCTCTGCCTTTATGAGCAACACCCCCGTGGTAGTCGTCTTTATGCCCATCGTCATCGCCATCTGCCGGCGCAAGGACTGGAAGGCGACCCGCTTTCTCATCCCCCTTTCCTATGCCGCCATCGTAGGGGGCACCATCACCATCGTGGGCACCTCCACGAACCTCATCTCCGCAGGGATCGCGGAGGAGAAGGGGCTACCGACCTTTAACCTCTTTGAGATCGCACCGCTGGGGCTCGTCTTTGTCCTCGTGACCAGTATTTACCTCGCCACGGTGGGGCGTAAGCTCCTGCCAGACCGTGTGACCCTCGCCGCCCTGGTAGACTCCTCCACCTCACGACAGTTCATGACACACGCCCTGGTTACGCCCGGATCATCATTGATCGGGAAGACCGTCAGAGAGAGCCTGGGTAAGATCCGCACCGCCCGCGTGGTCGAAATCTTCCGCGATGAGGCCAAGGTCATGGGCACAACCGATAAGATCACCTTCCAAGAAGGGGATGAAGTGGTGGTCAAAGGCGACCTAAGCGCCCTCCTCACAGTAGGTAAGACAGAGGGCATCCAGTTCTCAGAGGAGAAAGGGCTGGGGCTAGAGGAAGTGCGCACAGAAGCCACCACCATTATGGAAGGCATCATCGGACCAAACTCCTCCTTCATCGGTAAGAGCCTAAAGGAAACCCGCTTCCGTAACCGCTACGGCATCATCGTCGTCGCCCTGCACCGCCAGGGTAAAAACATCACAAAGAAGATCGGAGAGGTCAAACTCGCCTTCGGTGACACCCTCCTCGTCCAAGGCGCACCGCACCGCATGCAGCGCCTCTTTGGCTCTAACGACTTCGTCAGCCTCTCAGAGCCTAAGACCGAAACCCCGCGCCCAGAGAAGGCCAAGTATGCCCTCTTCGCCATGGGCGCCTTCGTCACCCTCGGAGCCCTAGGTGGGTTTGGGATCATTCCTGCTCTCCCTGTCTTTGGCATGGCGTTTGGGGCGGCTCTCCTCTGTATGGTTACGAAGTGTCTGGACCCAAAGGAGGCCTTCGATGCTATTGAGTGGAAGGTCATCATCATGATTATGGGCATGCTCGGCCTGGGCCTAGGGCTAGAGCGCACAAACCTAGCCGCAGAGGGTGCCACCGCCCTAGTGGACCTCATGGGCGGGCTGAACCCCGTCTTTCTCGTCGCGGCGTTCTACCTCCTCTCCGCCATTCTTACCGAGCTCATTAGTAACCAAGCCGTAGCCGCCCTCCTTACCCCCATCGGGATCTCGGTCGGCCTACAGCTTGGGATTGACCCGCGTGCCTTCGTCGTCGCGGTCATGTTTGGCTCGTCCGCCAGCTTCTCCACCCCCATCGGCTACCAGACTAACACCCTCGTCTATGGTGGTGGCGGATATAAGTTCTCCGACTTCTTCCGCGTAGGCTTCCCCCTAGCGATCCTGCTCTGGATCATCGCCAGCTTCCTCATCCCCCTCATCTGGCGTCTAGACCCCATCGCCCTCCCTGTGGAGTAATCCTACTGATTTTGTGCACCGCAAAGGCGCGAAGACGCAAAGAAGATTGAAAAGTTAGGTCTCTACGCATAACAAGGTGGCTGGTTATTCCCTCCATAAAACCGAGATAACAATTGACAGGATTTTTATATAAAGTGAGTGTGTTAATGTATGAAAACGTATTCACTCTTCCTCTTTCTATTTTTCACAGTATTCTCACAGGCTCAGAACCAAGCGACGGAGTCTCCCGTCTCGATGAACCAACTGCTGAAAACCTTAGGGATGTTCGGCGGGAACTGGACATTCAACTTCGATGAACCTGTCTATGCTTGTATCAAAAGCGAGATCTCTGAGTCTGTCCATAACGACGATATCACGACCCGAACCTATATCTCAGATAAGGCCTCTCAGGAGATCAGCCTCTATTACCTCGATGCACCGGATACACCTGGGCAACAAACTAATGTCAATAACCTAAATGGTCGAGAAATTCAATTCAAACTCTCTGACTGCCGTGAAACTGGTGGAACGAGCCTACTGCGTTATTACAAAAAATTCTCCAGCCTCCCATGGTCTCAGAAACAAGGCTCGACCGCTCACTTCAGACCCGCCATTGCCAACTCTCCAGAACTCAATAAGGAGTATATCCTAACATACTACTTCCAAAAGGGTGAGCAGTACCAGGCAAAGGTCACCATCTGCTTCGTAAAACAGCCCGAAGATCTAGATCAGGTCTCGCCCTTTGGTAGAGACGGAGTAACACGATTCACAACTACTAGCGAGTAAACACTACACGACATTTTTATCTAATGCATTATGTGGAGAGCGGTCATTCAGACCGTCCCCGTTCGGGAGACATTCAGTCTCCCTCGCTACGCGAATAAACTTCTATTGTAACTATTCA
>CAYWAG010000301.1:0-2900 GCA_964455925.1 uncultured Verrucomicrobiales bacterium
CTGAAGAGGACTGATCCAGGCGTATTAGCGACGGAGCGAGAGCTAGACCTAGTGTATCGATCTGCGAGTTCGGCGAGCTTTACGAGATATAGCAACCGCGAGGAGTTCGATGACGATGCGGCGCGGCATCGTGAGTTTTGGGCTCCCTTAATTGATCTAACCTTACCGTTCAGGGAACTGGTGCAGCGAGAGTCTTATGGACATTTATTAGCGCAAGTAGCAGGTCTATTAGATACCGCTCAGATAGCTAAAGTTGTCTACCCGCGGGCGAAGAAGGCTAAATGCCGCGTGCTGGCTGATAAACTTTGCACCCGCCTGTTAGGGGCGAAAGCGTGGATGATAAACACTACGGTAGGGTTTGCTAAAAAGTAAAATGAAAGTTCAAATTTTAACCAATATGGTCGCTCCTTATCGGAACCCGTTCTTTGCGGCGGTGGCACGGAAGGTGGATCTGGATGTGTGCTTTAATGTCCTCAGTGAGCCAGGAAGAAACTGGAAGGTGGACCTCGATGCGCTGGAGTACCGTTACCATATCTTAGGGGAGAAGGGTGTAAAATACCAGCGGAAGCGGGTGGATCTAGAATATACGGAGACGCGGAGCGTCCATTGGGCGGGAGGAGAGTTCTCTGAGCTGCAGAAGAATACGCCGGACTGTATTGTGTCTTTAGAGTTCGGAGTGCGGAGTATCTTAGCACTAGCGTATGGCGCGCTGAAAGGTAAGCCCGTGATCCTCTGGTGGGAAGGTACGCTGCATACGGAGAAGGAGGTATCTCTGCTGAAACGCATTTTAAGGAAGGTGATGGTTAACCGCTTTTCTGGGTATTGGGTCAACGGTCAAGAGTCTGCGGAATATGTGCGATCGTTGGGTGGAAAGCGTCGGGTACAGGAGCATATGACGGGGATTGATACTCGGAGGTTTTATGCGTCTTATCAGGCTCTCCAGCCCACTCGGGAGCCGCGCCGAGCTGAGCTTGGGCTGGAGGGCGTTACCTTTCTATATTCTGGGAGCTTATCGGGGCGGAAGGGCATGCGCGAGTATATTAAGGCGATTCGAGCCTTTGTCCCGCAACTGACAGAGGAGACGACCTTTCTCTTTGTGGGTGATGGAGATTACCGTGAGGAGATCGAGTCTCTGCGGGAGAGTTCGCCCCTTATTCGCATCGTGTGCACGGGATTTGTCCAGCAGGAGGAACTCCCCCAATACTACACGGTGGCGGATGTCTTTGTGCTCCCGACCCTAGACGATAATTGGCCTCTGGCGACGTTGGAGGGCAGTATCTTTGGGCTGCGGCAGATCTTTTCCTGTTACAATGGCGCGAGTGCAGATCTGTGTGAGTCTGAGCTGGATGGAGTCGTGATTGATCCTAAGGATGAAGCAGACTTTGTGAAGGCATTGGGTGCAGGGCTGACGCTACGTCAGGCTCGTGTCCCAGAGAGCCGTACCTTAGAGTTAGTCGAGCGGTATTCGCCTGAGAGCTTTGCGGAGCGGGCGGAGATATCTTTCCAAGAGGCGTAATGGAGTCATTACTTTTAGTTGGAGCTGTCCCTCCTCCGTATCATGGCCAAGCGGTGGTGACGGAGATGGTGTTTCGGGCGGACTATGGTGATGCGGATGTGGAGTGCCTGAACCTGCCCTTTAGCGAGGATATGGATTCCGTTGGCGGGGTGAAGCTGAAGAAGTTGCTCGTGCTTTGGCGTGGGGTTGTTGGGATGCTGTCGTATTGGTGGCGGCATCGTGGGGAGGAGACGACCTTGTATTATTGTGCGGGCAGTGCGAATTGGGTTCCGCTCGTCAAGGATGTGGTGTTGCTGGGCGTGATGGGGCGCTTCTTTTCACAGCAAGTAGTGCATTACCACTCTGGCGGACTACCGGCGTGGTTTGCGCAGAGTAAATTGGCTGCGGTTCTGGGGAAGGTGGCATATGGCCGGGTAACGAAGGCGGTGGCACTGACCAAGGCTGTAGAAGTGCCGTGTTATACGGGGACTGAGCTCTGCATCGTGCCGAATGGGCTGGATGTGAATGCGGAGGTGAAGGGGGCGTCGATGGCGTTAGAGGGGCTGACGTTTCTCTATGTGGGGTCGCTCCGCGAGACAAAAGGGATTGGGGTAATTATCGAGGCGGCGCGTGCGTTAGCGTCGTCTCATGCAGGTCAAGATTGGCAGGTGAATTTGGTGGGGGATTGGGCCAGTGTGGAGGAGCGGGAGAAGTGGACTGGTTTCGTCGAGTCCGAGGGGTTATCTGAACGGATTAACTTTTTAGGCCGGCTGACAGGGGATGCCAAGTGGGCGGCCTTTGCGCAGGCGGATGTTTTTCTCTTTCCGTCCTTCTATGAGTCTGAGAATCAGCCGTTGGTGGTGATCGAGGCGATGGCGATGGGTTTACCGATTATTGCCTCGTGTTGGCGGGGGATTCCGGAGTTATTAGAGGAGGGGCTGAATGGGGTCTTAGTGGCTCCGGAGGATGCTTTTGAGCTGGTGTCTGAGATGCAGGGTTTTCTCTCTGCTCCTGAGAAATGTGCGGAGATGTCGCGTCAGGCGACTGCTTCTTACCTTGCAACGTATACGGAGCGTGCTTTTGTGGAGAGACTGCAAGCAGTGCTCGGTCTTTAAAAAATTACTAAATAGAATTACGATATGAAATCCGAATCACGATGGACAAACCTGATAGCACCTTTTGTTACGATTGGGTGTTTGTTTTATCTCTTAGTTTATCAAGCGTATGCTTCTGGTTATGGTTACCAGCGGTTTACGATTTGGTCCCAGATGAAGCTGGGGTATAAGATGGAGCAGGGGGAGTGGATGTTTGGGTATGCGGTTCCCTTTATTGTACTCGGGTTGTTGTGGGTGACCCGGGATCAGTTTAAGGGGATCGAGGTGAAGTGGAGCTGGCTGGGGGTGCC
>CAYWAG010000302.1:0-2884 GCA_964455925.1 uncultured Verrucomicrobiales bacterium
GACCGTCCCCGTCAGGGAGACATTCAGTCTCCCTCGCTACCACAATACGCTTCTCTCCTCAATAACGCCACTTCATCATGCTCGAAGAGACTCAATGTCTCTTAAACAGGGTCGGTCTAAATGACCGCTCTCCATAATTCTAGCCATCAGATAAAATCACACCCATACACCCTTTTTATCCTTGCGTGGAGTGCGTATTCGCTGTAAGTCTCAACGTCCAACTCGTAATACCCCCCTTTAATTATGTCTAAGCACAACAGCCTAAAAGCATCAGGAACCGCTAGTGGTAAGAAGTCCGTCATGAAGCGCTTTGAGCGTATCAAAGCTCTCCGCGAGCGCGGTCAGTGGGAAGAAGGCCGTAGCCCTATCGGTCTCCCTAAGACTAAGGTCGAGGGTTAATCCCCCCACCACCTGATCAAACGAGAATAAGCGGTCACGTAACAAATGTGACCGCTGTTTTTGTTTCTCCCTCTGTGCCCTCACAGACACTTTTACCCCCAAATTGTGAAATTTCGGAATGAATAATGCAAATAAAGCCGGCACGCGGCTCAACAAGTTTATCGCCTCCTCAGGTCTCTCCTCGCGCCGTGGTGCGGATGAGCTCATCTTTAATGGCAATGTCTCCGTCAACAATGAGCCCTGCCTCACGCCTGGATACATCGTCCAGCCTGAAGACCACGTTAAGGTCGATGGGCGCTCGATTCGGTCTAAGGAGACCCTCACCGTGATCTTTAATAAGCTCCCAGGCTATGTCACGACTAAGAGTGATGAGTTCGACCGTGATACGATCTATGACCTCCTCCCGCCTAAGTATAGCCACCTGAACCACGTAGGACGGCTGGACCAAGAGTCCGAGGGACTCCTCGTCCTCACCAATGATGGCGACCTGGCTAACAGCCTAACGCACCCACGCCAAAAGATCGAGAAGGAATACATCGTGACCGCGAACCAGCCCTTTGAGGAAAGCCACCTGGAGCAGTTCCTAAAGGGGCTCTACCTAGAGGAAGGAAAGGCGACCGCCAAGGCTGTCACCCGGCTCTCTGGGCGCCGCATCTCGATGGTACTAGACACCGGCATGAAGCGCCAAATCCGGATGATGTGCCGTGCGCTGGGGTATAAAGTGAAGCGCCTCGTGCGGGTGCGCATCGGAGCCTATGAAGGGCTGGACCTGGAGCCGGGTGAAGCCCGCGAAATGGAGCCCGGAGAGATCACCGCCCTCCTCCGTAATCCAGGTAATAAGCAGAGAGGCAACGCCAAGCGCCGAGTCACCGCAGGGGGGCAAAAACGCCGCGAGGCGCAGACTGCCGAGGCCCGTGAACGTGCCGCCAACCGTAAGGCTAAGCGCGGAGGCGGAAGCTCACGCGGAGGCTCACGTGGCCGCAGCACCAGAGGGACATCTCGCCCCTCCTCCCGCCCACCCCGCCGCGGACGCTAACCCTCCTACCTCGCGCCCCTCATGATCAGAGACCTGATGGCTGCTGGCCGGATCGCAAACCTCCCGACGGTGTTCACCAACGTGCTCGTCGGAGCCGTTCTGGCTACGGTTGCACGCCTTGGTCATGCAGAATTCGCAGCCCCCATATTTGGTGGGCGATTCTGCATCGCCCTAGCCGCTGGCATCTGTCTCTACATTGCGGGGTGCTTCTATAACGACTACGCGGACCGGCACTGGGACGCCGCCCATAAGCCTGACCGCGCCCTACCAGCTGGACGCATCCCTGCGGGCTTACTGCTCACATTCATCCTTATTCTCGCAGCCTTCGGTACCGGTCTGAGCACCCTCCTAGGGGGCGCGGGGGTAGGCGTAGCGGTCTGGATTCTCGCCTTTATCTGGGTTTACACCTGGTCGCATAAGCGCACTCCCCTAGCGATCGTTCCCATGGGGTTCTGTCGCGGGGGGCTCTACCTGTTAGGGGCCGTTAGCGTGCTCCCCTCCGCCGGGATGGCATCGCTTCCCGGCCTGCTGCTCATTGTCGCCGTCCCCGCCCTAGGACTAGTCGCCTATATCGCAGGGATCACCCTGGTGGCACGCTCAGAGGCGACGAACACCCTCCCCCCAGCTGCCAAATGGATCGGTCTCACCCTCCTCATGGCTCCCGCTCTCACCCATGGCATCGGGACTCCGCGCACTCCGCTCATGCTCGTGCTCTTACTCGCGGTGATCATCGTAGGAATGCTAGCCGCTCAGCGACGGGTCGAGCGCTCCGTTGGAGGCTTCGTCAGCCTCGCACTCGCAGGGATCTGCATTGTCGACGGGCTACTCCTACTACGGGTCGCCCCTATCATCGGCATGAGCACCTGGATCGCGCTCGTTATCGCTATAGTAGGCTTCCTATCCGCACGCCTCCTCCAGCGCTACGCTCCAGCAACGTAGCGGAGGGCAACGAGAGAATGGTGGCTCCAACGGGCTACCGCATCCCTGCACTGGGAGCCAAGAGATACCTCTTTTATAGATGATTTGAAGCTCAGGCTCAGCCTCCCCTCATCTCACAAAAGGCACCAGCGCCTCCGCACTGCCGATCCAGCTTGCGAGGTACGGCCACTCTGCCCCCTCACGCCACAGCATCAGGAGGAATGGACGATCAAAGCTCATGTTACGAGGGTGCGTAGGCGGCGGTGGTGGTGGCGAGCCAAAGGGCTCTAAGCCAGTATAGGATTCCACCCTTACCTTTACCCCAGATTCCTCCAGCTGGAGCTGTGTGTGCTGAAAGGCCTGGAAAACACGCCAAGGCACCGGGCTCCCCTCGTAGTAGAGAACCCCCACCAACTGTCGACGGAAGCTAGTCCGCGCATCCAGCGTCAGGTATGGAATCCGCACCGTATCATTGCGATGGAGCTGGGCGTCATTAATTACAGACCTTGACAATGATGGACTCAAAGACAT
>CAYWAG010000303.1:0-2883 GCA_964455925.1 uncultured Verrucomicrobiales bacterium
GGGGGGGCGTTGCTGAAGTTGGGCGAGTTGGGTAGCGACCTCGCGCAGCTCGTCACGTCCTGGGAGAGGGAGTGCCGCGGCGGGGGCATCATGCTCAATGGCGGAGAGCGAAGTGATGCCCTCATCCTCTGCTTCCTCCGTAGCGGGAGTCTCTGAGGCGGGAGGGCGAGGAGAGTTCTCAAGGTATTTACCAATAAACGCCTCAGCCTGTGGGGGACGGTTAGGCTGGGGGGAGTTTGAAGTGTCTGAGGTTGGCATGAGGGTAGTGGAAAGGGAAAGTTCAGAACGATCAGAATCAAGGTGTGAAACGATCGTCCGTCAGAGGTAGTGCTCTGACTACTCCATTTAGGAGAGGCTCACAGGATGAATCAATCGTTATTTGCTATTATTCCTGTCAGGGAGATAGCTCCAGACCCAGCTTATAGAACTGGCGGGATGAATCTGACTGCTGATGAATCAGCCAGCTGGTCTCTGCTGTATCAGATGCTTGGTAGAGGAGTGGGCTGAACTCCTCATGCCCCTGCGCCGTAAGTTCAGCCGCGATACTCCATCCAGCCATCGTATCTGAGTGTAGGATCGTGTATTTCAGGTCTGGTTTGAGGGCTGGGTAGGTGAGTGATAGGGTAAGGTCTGCGCCAGAGGGCGCGGTGAGGGTCAGGGGTGAGCGGTCGGATAGATCCTGCTGCGTGAGGTCTAGGCCAAAGGCGTATTCGTAGAGGTTCGAGTGTTGGTCTTGATCAATGTCCGTGTAGGGGGCTGTAAGCTCGGCGGTGGTCGCCTGGCGAGGCGGCAGGGCGTCTGCGTAGTAGTGCTGGTAGGACTGCTCTGCTGTAAGTGTGCTGGTCTCTAGGTGCAGGGTGGGGCGCTGTGCTGGATCGCTCCATTCTCGGGAGCGAAAGCTGATGAAATTAAAGGGGGCATCAAGGCTCGAGCGGGAGACCAGAGCGAGACCGTGGTTCGTGCCTGGGGATCGGATCCACCTGTCGACGAGGGGCTGGAGATGGTCAAAGGTATGAGAAGTGCCTATTTGATCGCCATGAATAGTGTAGGTCGCAATGGGGGTGGGGTCATAGAGGCTGCCGGGCTTCCCCTGTGAGAGCGTAGTCCAGGTGGAGCGTTCATCCCATGGTTGTGTGACTTCATGGATAGACAGGGTATGTGTGAGGCCTGTCACATCGGGGTTTCCGTTGTGGTTGGCATAATGCGAGGTGAGCTGCAGTGAGGCAGTAGTGAGCCGCTCTGCCTGTGCTAATGAGGGTAGCTGACCTTGATCAAAGGTCAGGAGCGAGAGTTGTTGTGCTCCGTAGATAGTCTGTGATAATGCCTGTTGTGACCCGAGAGCGCTATCTTCTGGGGCGCTCTCCTTAATGGTTAGGTCTAAGGTCGCAGTGCTGGTCATCGTAGATGGTGACCCTACGCTATACAGGCTGAGCTGGAGCGAGTTGTGGTCTTGTGTGCCTAGCTGTTGCCATTGATCGAACGTGAGTGTGCTGGGCACTGCAGTCGTGCGAAATCTGGCTAGGGGGTGCTCCTGTCGATACACATTATGCGCAAAGGTGGAGGTGGATAGGAAGCCATAGCTGTCATCTGGGACATCGAGGAGGAGATTCTCTCCCGTAGCAGATATGCGACATCCTTCGACTGTCCACGCCGTCGGATATGCCGTGCCTGATGATAAGGTTCGCCAATTCCGAATATAATGCCCGTCCATGGGGTAGATCTGGAGTTGGGATGCGTGGTTATGCTCGATCTCACAATCGATGAAGGAAATTCTCTCTGAGTTTGTTACCGTGATGCCAGGCTCTTGGTTCGCGCTAATGATGGTGTCTCTAATGACGATCGGCCCGGTGTTGACCTCAAACTTTAAGCCATTCGTGCGGTTATTACAGAACGATGAGTTCGTTACGGTGATTTCCTCATTATCGTAATCAAACCAGAGCCCCCGGCAGAAGTTCTCCTCTGATACAAACTGGTCGATAATCGTGTTATGCGTGCGGTAGAGCCTGTTCCCGACCCACCCAAACCGAAATCCTGCCCATTCTCCGCGCCAATTGTTCCGCTTCGACTCTATGCGTTCAATCACGGCATTCTCGAGGGCATACGTCTCCAGCCCCGCGATCCCATTATCACTCAGTTGACAATCCCGCAGCGTAACATGATGCGTTCCAAAGGTGGTCGTGAACACGCCCTCGGTTTGATCTCGCCCTCGGATGCTCAGTCCATTGCCGTTATTCCACTGCACCGCACAGTCCTCTATCAGGACGTGCTGACATTGTTGGAGTGCCACTGCTCCCTTATCGGCTAGTAAGACACTGCCGCCATGCTGGAAGGTAAGGTTCCGCAACACGAGGTGGTGAAGCTTATAGGCATCAAAGACTTGTTGGTAGCGGGCGCTTTCGATGAGGCTGGTCACATCATGCTCAGGTAAGAGCTCCACATACAGCACGCCATCGTTGATGCAGAAGCAGCCTGCAGAGAGTGCCGACACTTCGAGAACTTGCTGATAGAGCTGACCGTCCACAAAGATCATCTCCCTCCTCCTTAAGATAGGGTTCGCCTCGATCCACTCTTGTTCATACGCGGTGCCGCCCGCAGGCACGGGGACTTCTAGCCCCCAGTGATACTGCCAAGGCGTGCTGATCCTGCTTTCTGTGACTGAGGACCAATCCTCCAGCACTTCCGAACCAGAGATAATGGACTCTCCCGCTCCTTCTACGATAATGGGCGCAGCACCCCCCTCCGGAGAAGACAGCGCAGTCACATCCACGGATTCACGGTAAACCCCATCTGCTACATGGATATGTGTGCCCACATACTCTGACTGACGCCTGATAGCGATCGTGAGGGCATGGGTGATGGCGCGGAAGGGTGCCTGTTGTGTCC
>CAYWAG010000304.1:0-2881 GCA_964455925.1 uncultured Verrucomicrobiales bacterium
TCTGCGTAATCTGCGGATAGAAAAAATACAAAGTGAAAATTGTCGTGTAGTGTGAGAGACATTGAATTACCTGCATCTACTGGGTGAAGGCGTCCGATTGCGAGAATAAACCTCAAAATAACACTCTCTGTGCCTCAGTGCCTCTGTGGTTCAAAAAACGAGCCTGCATTCACTAGCGAGATGCCCGTGCCTCTGCCTTTATCACCGTAATGTGAGTTCTAAAACTCTAAGCCCTCATCGCCGAGAAACTGAGAACTGGTATTAGCTACACGCGACTATGATTTTGCCAAAAACCTCTCGATCGTGTCCCATTGTTCAGGGTGGTGATAGTTCGATTTCACCTGTAATCACAATGTATTATGTTTTTTTTGCTCCGTAGTGTTGACACTCATTCCCTTGTTGAGTAAAAATTAGCCAAAACATGATCATTTCTTCTCTCCCACAACGTGCAGGACAGCGCGCGGACTCCAAAGGCCGCCTGCGAGATCAGGCTCGCTTAGACCGCGGCTTTACCCTTACTGAGCTTCTTGTCGTGATCATGATTATGGTCATCTTGATGGGCATCGGGGGACTCTCTATGATGCAGAGTGGGAGTGGTAAGGGGCTTAATGCTGGGATCTCTACCCTTGAGTCCGCCCTCGCCGAGGCCCGCACCCTCGCTATGTCACGTAACACAGAAGCACGTCTTTACATTCATGATGACAATACTGACATGGAAGGAT
The DNA here is from genome assembly GCA_964455925.1 of uncultured Verrucomicrobiales bacterium. Classification (GTDB taxonomy): domain Bacteria; phylum Verrucomicrobiota; class Verrucomicrobiia; order Verrucomicrobiales; family Akkermansiaceae; genus WTJZ01. Next base: position 723 of record CAYWAG010000304.1, read on the forward strand.
ACCGTCGCAAGCTCATCACGGCATACGAAGACCCAACTGGAACCTGGGTCTCACCCTACCGTTCTGTCTCTCTTCCTGCGAATGTTTACGTCGATCTCGGTCTGGATGTGGGCGTGACAGGTGGGGGATTAGGAGCCCCAATTACAGGTGTAAACTATGACTTTACCCGGAACTCGGGGACGCGTGCGGCGTATGTTGAGTTTAACGCCCTGGGGATTTGCACTGCGGATGCCCCTGCAGCTGGCGGAATGACTACGGGCTCCACGCTGGTTATTACTACCGGTCGGCAGGCGGCAAACACCATTTTACCAAATGGGGAAGAGCGAGTCGGTGTGGTTGTGTGGCGCAATGGCGGCATGACGACTGTTAATGATGTGACCCAAATCGATGGCACGTCCGACTTCTAAAAAAATTACCCCGATTACCTATACAAACCTTGCTGGTAATATAACGTCCTTACTCAGAACCTAAGCGTGCATAAACTTTAAGATTACATGAAATTAAGAAACGGATTTACCTTGATGGAGACAGTCGTCGCCCTCGCGATTGCTGCGGTCGCCTTAAGCTTCTTTGTCGGCGCCTTTGCCCCTGCGACAATCGGGATTAAGCGGGCGAGTAGTGTGGAGGACGCTAAGCTCCTCGCAGATGCGCTCGAAGCGGAGCTCAATATTCTACGCCCCTCTTTAGATACAGGATATACCACGAGCTTTGAGAAGGCCTTTGATCTCGTTGCAAACTCCGGTGTAGATGGAAACGAGGTGCCAAACTTAGCAGGCGCCCTTGTTGCCTTTAAATACCGCGCTGATGTAAGTGCTGCCGCTGTGGATGGTGTGTATAATGCCTATACTGGAATCGACTTTAATGACGCGGGTAGTGTGAACGCCCCCTCTATGCGGGTGCAGAACAGAGTCACGACATTAGCCTCTGTCGTTGGTGCGGCGGCTGGAAACCCGGTGAATTCTGTCGAAGGAAACATCTTCCTCGTCGCTCTCCGCCAGATCGTGCGTGATCCTGCCAGTGGGACCCTCACAGTCAGTAATCCCGGTGGTAATTTGACGGATTCCAGTGGTGGAACGGCAGGTACTGCAGCGGCGTATCTTGATCCCGTGATTCTCGTGCAGGCGGACTTCTTCGTGCTTGAGTCGAACTCCCCTGGTTATCTCAGAGCGATTCAGGCAGGCTCCATCGATCTCCCGAGTCGTCCTATCTATTCCACCAAGTTCGGGATCACACGCTAAGCTGTTGCTTTCTCACCCTTATTAGTCCTTCAACTTTCTTCCTCACTTCCCTACCATGCAGATTCGCCAGAACACTCTCCTCGCGCGAGGCTTTACCCTTGTAGAGCTTCTCGTCTCGATGACGATCACCATCATTATTATTGGTCTCCTCGTCTTCGTGACTCGGGCCGCCTTTGATACCCTCTCTGAGGGCACGGGCGACATCTCCAGCTACCAGAAAGGGGAGCAAGTGCTAGAGCAACTCGCGACCGACCTAGAGACGATGGTCTATCGCTCTGGTAACGACTACGCGTGGCTCATCGCGAATAGTAACCATGCCACAGCCCAAGCGGGAACGACCAACGCACTATCAGGTTTTAGCACCGATCTGAGCTTCTTCTCCGTGGTGCAAGATCGTTACAATGGGGCTGTCACCGCTAACAATGGAGACGTAGCCTGTATTCGCTATGGGATGCAGTTTATCGACCCCATCGGAGGTGGTGATCAACGCATGGTCATGTACCGCCAGGTTATTGATCCAAATGTGACCTTTAACAGCTTCTTAGGCTTAGACGAAACGGGGTTAACGAATGCTCTGGATAATAATAACGCCCTCTTTAACGCGGTAAACGTCCTCAGCGACAATATCAGAGAGCTCTCCGTATCCTTTACGCTAGAGTCCTCTACTACTCCTGCGGGTGGCGGTGCTCCAGTGTCCGTGATTCACCGCGTAGATGCTATTAATGATGGCAGTGCGGATGCGGGGAACCTCGTATTACTCGGTAACGGCATTGAGCACGGTGGCGCGCTGGACCCAAACGCCCGCATCGTCTCGATCGATATTAACGCGCAAATCCTCTCTGAAGAAGCCCTAGGATATCTTAACCTCCGCAACGTCCCGCTGGAAAAGGTAGCGCAAGGGATCAAACGCTTCTCCAAGAC
>CAYWAG010000305.1:0-2852 GCA_964455925.1 uncultured Verrucomicrobiales bacterium
GTGTTAGGGGATAGGGATGGGGGAGGAAAGTTGGGGGAAAAATGCGTTCCCCCGGCTCTGAGCGCGGTGGCTGAGAGGGCTGCCCCTGTGGTACCAGAGGCATGATGTGGGACGAAGGTGGCCCTAGCGTTGCTCGATGGGGACGAAGGTGAGGAGCTCTGATGGTCCAGAATACTTCGTGAGCGGGCGGTAGAGGCGGTTATCCTCGAGCTGCTCTAGGACTTGTGCGGTCCATCCTGCGGCGCGAGAGATGGCAAAGATCGGGGTGAAGAGATCTGTTGGGATATCCAGGGAGTAGTAGACGGTCGCAGAGTAGAAGTCCACGTTCGCGTTCAGCCCCTTACGCTCGCGCATGAGTTCGGCGATGCGCTCGGACATGGTGATCCACTTCGTCTCGCCAAGTTCCTCGGTGAGTTTGATCGCCATCTTCTGGAGGTGTGGCGCACGTGGGTCTAGCACCTTATAGACGCGGTGCCCGATTCCCATGATCTTCTTACGGTTCGTGAGGCAGTCCTCGACATAGGCGTCGACCTTATCTGGTGACCCGATCTCCTGGAGCATGTTGATGACGCCTTCGTTAGCACCACCGTGGAGGGGGCCCTTAAGGGTGCCGACGGCGGAGGTAATGGCGGAGTAAACATCAGAGAGTGTGGCAACAGTAACGCGGGAGGAGAAGGTGGAGGCGTTCATCCCGTGGTCTGCGTGTAGGATGTAGGCGATGTCTAGTGTGCGGGCGGCGGCCTCTGATGGCTCATTGCCAGAGATGAGGTAGAGGAAGTGGGCTGCCTCTGAGAGGTCTGTGCGCACCTTTGGTAGCTCTAGTCCCTGACGGAAGCGGTGGAAGGCGGCTACGATGATAGGCATCTTAGCGATGAGGGATAGGGAGACGGCGCGGTTTGCGTCTTGGTTTGGCTCGCCGACCTCTGCTCTCTTATCATAGAGGCCGAGCATGGAGACGCCGGTGCGGATGATGTCCATCGGGAGGGCGTCCTTAGGGGCGGTCTTTAGGTAATCCAAGATCCCTTGAGGCAGGGCGCGCTCGCTGCGGAGAGCTTGCTCAAAGTCAGCGAGCTCGGATGCGGTCGGGAGTTGTCCGTTATGGAGGAGGTAGGTAACTTCCTCAAAGGAGCAGTTATCTACGAGGTCATCGATAGAGTATCCGACGTAGGAGAGCTTCCCGGCGAGGCCCTCTACCTTAGAGAGCTTAGATTCATTGGCGATGACTCCTTCTAGTCCTTTAGCGTAATCTGACATGGTGTTGAAAGTGGATTGCGGAGGAGGCTCTGAAAATCACTTTTGGGATGAGTTCATGATGGGTCGGTAGTGAGGTGGCCTGCCCTTACGCACAGCTCTATAAGGACTGCCGTGCACAAATGCGAATGACCTTAAGACCGATGAAGATCGACTCGCGACCTGATCCAAAAGTGGTTGCCAGAGGCTCCCATGACAAAAGAATGCCCATTATGATGAAAGGATCAAGGGATAAAGCGAAGAAATCCCACGAGAGCAGAAGTATGAACGAGGTTCATACATGACGTTTGATATGATTTTGCATAGTTGAGGGTTTTGTGAGCGGAAAGGAGGGTAGAAACAACGAAGACCAAACTTTTCAATCTTCTTTGTGTCTTCGCGCCTTTGCGGTTTAAAAATCAACTGCGGAATTAAGGATCATCCTTTATAGTCTTAGATGAATGCCACGGTTATTACCGTAATGTGAGTAATTTGATTACCCTGACCCTGGCGTGCATTTTTACAGCTTGCGCTTGGGTGGGGCTTTCTTTATGACTGTGGGGATATGTCTTCTGATTCTTATTCTGATCATTCTCGCGTTTCTCCTGCTCCGGTAGTGAAGAAGTCTCAGCCTTGGTGGATAGTATGGCTCTTACTTGGGGGGATGGTGGTCTTCTTTGGCGGATGCTCGATGGTGATTCGGTCTCTGGGCGCGGCATCTGCAGGGGCGGGGGCGATGTCTCTGCAGACGGGATCTGGGTTCCAGGAGGATGTGTATTACCGGGATGAGGCACCTGTAGGGAAACTGGCGATGGTGAAGGTGGAGGGGATGATCACGGGGCAGCGTGGACGCTACTCTAAGTCTATGGCGGAGAACATTATTGCGCAGATCGAGCAGGCGACTAAGGATAAGAGCGTCAAGGGGCTGCTGCTGTATCTGAACACGCCTGGGGGCGAGGTGACGGCGTCAGATAAGATTTATCACGCGGCGCAGGGGTTTGCGGCGACGGGGAGACCGGTAGTAGCGTATATGGATACGGTGGCGGCGTCTGGCGGGTATTACATCGCCTGCGCGGCGCAGGAGGTGATCGCCACAGAGACGACCATTACTGGTAGCATCGGGGTGATCCTAGGTGGCATGAATGCGACGGGGCTCATGGAGAAGGTGGGGCTAAAGAGCCAGACCTTTGCCTCTGGTGCCTTTAAGGATACCCTGAGCATGACCCGTGAGATGCGTGAGGATGAGCGGGCGTATATCCAGGCGCTGGTAGATGAAATGTATGAGAAGTTTGCGGGCATCGTGTCAGAGGCACGGGACATCCCGCTAGCACAGCTAAAGGATGGCATAGCGGATGGGCGCATCTTCCAGGGATCACGGGCGAAGTCTGTGGGGCTGGTCGATGAGACGGGGTATGTGAAGGATGCGATCCAGGCCCTAAAGACGCGAGCAGATCTGGACTCCGCGAAAGTGGTGCAATACTTTACGGAACCAGGCATCAGTGACATACTCGGTGCGATCGGGGTGAAGGCCCAGACGGAGCCAAAGGTGCAGCTGGATTGGGGACAAGGTCAGCTCCTATCCGAGCTACAGCCAATGGTGCCGTATATGCTCATGGAGGGAT
>CAYWAG010000306.1:0-2849 GCA_964455925.1 uncultured Verrucomicrobiales bacterium
AAGTTCCAGCGTTTTGCCGAGAAGTCCTCTCTAATATGAGAGGTAAGGTCAAAGGCATGATCCGTGAACTCCGAGTCCGCAGGGCGGGGCTTCCCTTTCATCCACTTTGTGATCTGCCCCACATTGCCAGAGATCTGCTGACTGGTCGCGAAGGTAATATGCCCGAGCTTGTGCGTCCCGAGGTTGTTGGTATCAAAGCGGGTTCCAGGGAGGAGCCTGTTGACCGTTGCGACTTCGCTGGCGAGCGCCTTCGTATCCGACTGCACCACGAGTGCTCCCCCCTGCCCCAGCCAAGAGGAGAGGTTACTGCGCTGCGGCTTAGTAAACCGCTGGAGATCTGCAATGGTGGTAACGATCACGCCATACCCTCGGATCGCCTTCAGGGAGGTAGGGAACTGCGCTACGAGGAACTCACGCTCCTCTAGAAAGTCCGTCGCCTTGCGCCCTACGGGGTTAACGCCCTCGGAGAACAGTATATTGAGATCAGCAGCAAGCCCCTGCGACTCATAGCTTCCCTGTTTGAGCTCGTTCCCTATCGACCAAGTTAGATTAATATCTGATGCTAAGTTAATGAACGGCGTCCCTTTCCTGTAGATGGACTCCTGCCCTCTCGCGACCGGAATAAGAATGGAATACGTTTGTGTCTGTATTGGAGCGACCTCGAGCGTAAAGTCACTTTCCACTGATAAGTCGCGCTCTTTCCTCCAGCCGCTTTTCTCTGTGGAGGTGGACTCACACCAAAGCCTGACCGTTTTTGGCTCAGGGGCAAGGTTCTCGATCGTGACGAGGGCGGGGTAATACCCAAATGTGGGGGCATTCGTAGCGAGGGGCTTAAACTCCACCTTTACCCCATGGTCAGCAAAGTCATAGACGCCGACCTTTGGCAGAGCGGAGGTTACGAGAGAAAGGGTGGCTAGCAGGAGGGTAATCAGGCGCTTCATTACACGAGGGTCTTAGGGGTGGCGGTGCTCTGGAAGGGGATTTCGGCGAGAATCTCCGCCACGATGTCATCGGCGGATTTGTTCTCCATCTTAGCCGCGTAGTCTAGCTGCACCCGGTGCCTTAGCACGGACGGGGCGAGGTGCTTCACGTCCTCGAAGCTAGCATTCGTGCGGTTATGCATCAGCGCATACGCCTTAGCGGCAGAGGCCAGCGACAGCGCCGCCCGCGGGCTGGCTCCGTATTTCAGTAGCTGGGCGGCATGCGAGTCATGTGTGGCATCGACCACACGGGCGATGTAGTTTGCCACTGGCTCTGGCAGATAGATCTTACGCACCAGCTGGAGCAGGTCGGCGAGCTTCTGCCCGTCGATCACCTGGTCAGCCGTTGGCTCCACCCCTAGCTCGCGAGAGGTAATAATGCGCTCCATCGTGGCGACGGTGTTGCGCTCGATGTTGAGCTTAAACAGGAATCGGTCCAGCTGTGCCTCTGGTAACGGATACGTGCCCTCTAGGTCGATAGGGTTCTGCGTAGCAAGCACGAAGAACGGGTTCGGCAGCGCATGCGTCTCGCCCAGCACCGTCACCTTCTGCTCCTGCATGGCCTCTAGGAGGGCGGATTGCGTCTTGGGCGAGGCTCGGTTGATCTCATCTGCCAGCATGATATTGGTAAAGATCGGCCCGGGCTGGAACACGAACTGGCGCTCGCCATCCTTCTCCTGCAGGACAGGGTTACCCGTAATGTCACCCGGAAGGAGGTCAGGGGTAAACTGCACCCGTTTGGTATCCAGACTCACGACCTTAGACAGCGTCTTGACCAGCTCCGTCTTCCCTAATCCGGGCAGCCCCTCTAGCAAGACATTTCCGCGCGCGAGGAGTCCCGTGATCACCAGCTTTACCAGATCCTCCTGCCCAAAGATGACGGCATTGAGCGCCCGCTCAATCGATTGGGTTTGTTCATAGGCCGCGCTGACTTCGCCCTCGGTGGCGTGTTGTTGATATTTCATATACTGGGTGGTTGATCGGTTCTCGTCTGGAGTGGGGAATTATTGAAAGAAGTTCTTAATAGCGCGCTTTTCCTCTGGCAGGTAATTACTGCGGAAGGTCGCGCTGCCGCCCTGCCCGGCATGTGATGCAGATCCGCCGGCACGCGGGGACGAGGCACGAGTGTTCACCGTGTGCTCGCCGTCAGAGACATCGTAGAGTTCGCCAGGGACGGACCTACTGAGGTCACGGCTCTGGAGCGCCAGGGCATCATCCGCATTATATGCCTGTGCTTCCTCCCCCAGACGGCGGTCAGTAGGACCGTCACTCTCATCGGACTTATCGAACTCCTTATCACTCGGTCCCTTCCGCTTGTTGGAATTGTTACTCCCCTCGCCCCCTTCAGCGCCCGGCTTACAGTCGCCATCTGCGCAGTTGCCCCCGCCATTGCTGGGGCTTTTTTGCTGATTCAGGGCATCCTGCATCTGCTGCATAGACTCACGCATTTGGTCGATCTGCTCCTGACTCATTCCCTCCATCGCGTTCTTCCCCATTTGCTTCAGCTGCTCCGCCAGCTCGGCGTTTGGCTTCATCGCCTGGGCAGACATGGCTTGGGCAGCAGCGTTTAGCTGATCCTGCATCGCCTGCCGTTGCTCCGCGCTCATTTCTCGTCCCGTCGGCGAGTTCGCGCCATTCGCATGACTCTGCTGGGTCAGGGCATCCATGGCTTGTTGCGCCTGTTGGACAGATTCCGCCATCTCATGCACCTCGCTCTGGTGTTGGTTAGCCAGCTGCTCGCCCGCCTCCAGGCTCGCATGATTATACCACTCCTCCTGTGGCTGCGCCTCTAACTGCTGGAGCTTATTACGCATCTCTGTAATGTAATCCTCGTCCACCAGCTCCTCCGCTGCCAGCGTATCTAACTGC
>CAYWAG010000307.1:0-2843 GCA_964455925.1 uncultured Verrucomicrobiales bacterium
CTTGAGGGCCTCTCCTCTGCCGTGACATGGGGCGGGGGGGGGATACGGTTGTTTCTGGGGTTTTGGTAATCTCCATGCGTGAGCCATTCCTGGATTTGAGTGTGCTTAGCATTCCGGCGGAGGACGCTCCAATACCGCGCTGCCCCGCGCCACTGACCCTTACCGCCTGCAGAGATGACTTGGTCCCCGATGATGAAGCGGTTTAACGCGATCACGCCAATGCGGAGAGCGGTAGCGGGATCGTGTAGCTCCGCTGGCGCAGAGAGAGATGGTAAATACCCTCTGGCGCTCTCATAGGAGAACTGGAGCAGCCCGCGACTAATCACATTTTCCCCCGTGCTATCCGTGATGCCCTGTTCCTCATAGAAGTGCTCCGTGCGGTGACTGCTCTCCATCCATGAAATAGCAGAGAGGAATAAGCCCCAGAACTCGAGCCGCTCATCTGCGCTCATCTGCGCATAGTTCGGCTGGTACTTAGAAATGTCCCTAGGGACGGTCTCTAGCAGGAGAGGAGCCTCCTCTAAGATCATCTTCTGCGCCTGATAATGGTAAGCAGGATGATCTCGCCGCCAGTCCCAGGTGTATGTCTGAGGGGGAAAGAGGAAGGCGCAGGAGGACAGGAACGCGCACAGGGGGATAAGAGTAAGGTAGCATACGTGCTTCATAACACCACTAGGCTTAGTCTAACTCGTATCGGTAATGTCCAGTTATTTTATAGTTAAAGAGGCAGTTGTCCCACTGGGGGCCAGATCCGATGTTGTGCACGACCCACAGGGAGTCATCATCGGCATAAGGGGAGGGGACGAGAATCCCTATGTGGGGCGCTCCATGTGAGAGCTTCCAGGTGACGAGGTCGCCCGCTTGGTAGTCGGTGACATCGTTGGAGATGGTAAGGCTTTTTCCGTTGCGGGTAAAAAAGTTCTGCAGGTTTGGCACCCGTCGGTGGTCGATGTTCGTATCACGCTTTTTTAGCCCCCAGGTCTTAGGGTAAGAGGCGAAGCTCTGCCCCATATCTAGGTGCACGAGCTCCTGTAGATCGATCCCCATTGTCCGGTATGCCCGAATCACGACATCCGTGCAGACGCCACGCCCCTCAGGAATGTCGCCCATCGGGTATCCGATGCTGTAGTACGCTGGGTCATACGTGATAGAGTGCTCCGTGCGCCGCAGCGCCGCTGCCACGAGCTTGTTTTGGCGGGTATCCTCCGTGAGTTTTTGAGTAATGTAGTCCTCTACGCCCACTTTCTTAGCGAACTTCATCGGGGATGCCAGCACTGGCGTCGTGCCATAGCGCATCACCCCGACTACTCCACCCGCTACGCAGAGCAATAAGAGCAAGAACTTTGGCAGAATGTGCTTCTTTTTCTTTCTGCGGGGTTTAGCCCCGATGTATTCGATGGTGGAACGTCTCATTGGTAGTGTGAAGGGCAGGAAAGGGAACAGGCGAATACCCAAAAACTGAGCAATCACGTTAGTTATAGCAAATCGTACACCAACTCGTCAACAGAGGGCGTACATATTTTTGGCATGTAATCGTATTACAGCAGTGTGATGAGTTCAGCGACGGAGTCCACCACCCAGTCAGCCTCAGCGAGCTCCTCTCTCGTTCCGTGTCCAGTCGTTACCGCCGCGACCCGTGCCCCACAGGCACGGGCACAGGCGATATCTTTGACCGTATCGCCAATGATCAGCAGGTCTTCCGGCGTAACACAGGTATCCAGATGAATGCTCGCCCGCTCCGCGGCAAAGAATCCGAGCTCATTGCGGTCATGGTGATCACATCCATAGGCACCAAAGGGAAAGAATTCGTCAATGCCCTGGACCTTGTTCTTTAAATACGCTCCATGCTCAATGTTCCCCGTGAGGAGCCCCTGGGTATAGCCTGCGTCCCGAAAGTGCTCCAGCGTCTCTCGCACGGTTGGGTAGAGGAGGGTTTCAAACTTCCCGTTGTTTAAGTTCTCCTCTAAGAGAGGTAAATACCGCTGGTAGAAGAGGGATTGCTCCTCCTCATTAAAGGCGTGGTCGTAGCGCTGGCACATCGTGCGGTAGATGCCACCATCCGTAGCTCCAGCGAGGTCGAGGGTAGGCGAGGAGGCATCTGGGAAATGGGCTTCAATGGCGCGAGAGAGGGCATCGATGCCTGCGCCGTGACTGTTGGAGAGCGTGCCGTCGATATCCCAAATGAGAACAGGGTGCTTCATAATACGGAGAGAGTAGGGGAGGAGAGGGTTAGAAGCTGTAGCCTAGGGATACGCTGGCCCATGTGAGGTCTGACTGGTTCTGTGCATCAAGAGCGCGGAGCGCGAAGGAATGGTGCACACCTACGGTGAGTACCGTGGATGGGGAGAACTCATAGGAATACTCGACGCCCACCTGTGCGTGGTTTACCGCATTAAGGTTCTCTAGAGTGTAGTCAAAGCTCGCTCCCACCAGGGCATAGGCTGCGAAGGACAGAGCCTCCCCTAAGGCTACACTCTGCGCGACCCCTGCCTCCATGTAGGTAGCGGAGCTGTCCAGATCATAGCTTAGGGCGAAGAAGAGCTCCGCACTATCAGTAGCGAGGTATGTGAGCCCCAGGTCTAGCTCGTTCGTCTTACTAGAGTCCTCCGGGTAGGTGTAATGCGTGTAGCCGAGCTCCATGGTCAGAGCCTCTGAGAGCGCGCGCTCATAGAAGAACGAGGCATGGTATTCCTGAAACTCCGGTGAATGCGCACCGCCTGCGAACAGAGTCACCGTGTATTCCTCCCAGCTCGCTTCTAGCGCGGCGGAGTAGAAGCTATCCTCTGTAGTGGGTAGCCCCTGTTCTACGTATTGGCTAACCCACTCGGTCGTTAGGCTAGTGG
>CAYWAG010000308.1:0-2841 GCA_964455925.1 uncultured Verrucomicrobiales bacterium
TGGTGGCATGAGCATCTTGCTCATGATTGTCCCTTCCTGGCGTTAGCCACTGACTTTCTCTTTTGTGTCCGCTTTACCAATAGATCGAGAGCCAAGAAGGGCAGTCAGTGGCTAACGCCAGAGGATGTATTCACGAGCGGGACGCTCGTGCCACAGCCTTTAACGCAGTAATGTGTGTTGCTATCAATCAGATCAAATCCCCCGCCCCTCTCAGATTCGGATTGCGTCGCGCTGCGTGCGCTCTATGATGGGTGGATGAAAAGGCTCCTCCAGCTCCCCGTGATGCGGCTTCCGTTCCTGTTCTGGGTATTGATGGGCGTGCTCGTCGTCTGTCAGTGGCTAGGGCTACGGATGGGAGAGGCGCTGTATCAGCACGTAGCGCTGAGTGCGGAGGGGCTGGCGGGAGGCAAGCTCTGGACATTACTGAGCTACGCCCTCTTTCATCACCCCACAGACTGGACGCATCTGGGGTGTAATGCCCTGCTCCTCATCCTATCCGGGGGGCGTGTCTGTCAGATAATGGGAGGGCGCCACACTCTCATCGTGCTTATTAGCGGCGTCCTCGTCGGAGGAGTCCTCCAAACCCTCGCCGCTCTGCTGCAGCAGGAGGAGCTGCACCTCATTGGGATATCGGGGGGAGGGGCTGCCCTGCTAGCCGCACATCTTACCGCGCTGAGTGGACCATACGGGATCTTACATGGCTTCCCGCCACCCCTCTCTACTATTAAAGCGCAGCACCTCTTGGCGATCATGGTGATCAGCACCGTAATCCTAACGTTAGTGACTCTTTTCGCCTCGCCCATTACTCCGGCGGGGCAGTGGCTACGCCATTCTGTGCCCGCCCTCTTTCAGATCAGCCATGCTTGTCACCTAGGCGGAATGAGTGTCGGACTGCTTCTAACGCGTCGCGCCCTGCGCTAACCACGTCAGAAAACGCAAAATATCACAAATTATTGTGTGACAGTACGCCCCCGTCAGTCTATCTAACCCGTGTGGAGTCATTAGGATTCCTCATTAACAACCATAATTCATCATACAATCATGAACGTATTAGCTAACTCGCTAGCGGGCCTTTGGGAAGCAATCCCAAACACCCTTAGCGCACTCGGACCAGTCGGTAGCGCCATCGCTGCTGTTGTCGTCTTCCTCATTGGTAAATCCATCGTCAAGGGCATCTCCAAGCTCGTTGAAAAAGGTCTCGGCAAAACATCCCTTGATGACAAGCTCTGTAACCTAATCGGTGCAGAATCTGGCTCATCTGAGAAAATGATCGGCTCCTTTGTTTACGGCCTTCTCCTTCTCTTCGTCATCATCCTTGCTCTGAACATTGCTGGTCTTACCCAAGTTCTTGCACCTCTGCAGAACCTTCTTGACCAAGTTCTCGGTGCGATTCCTAAGATCCTCGTTGCAGGTATCGTGATCTACCTCGGCGTCATCCTTGCTAAGATCGTCAAAGGTCTCGTTGGCAACATCCTTACTGCTGCTAAAGTTGACGAGCGTCTCGGTAACACCACTGGTGAGGCTCCTATTGCATCTGCGCTTTCTACCGCGCTTTACTGCTTCATCATCCTCCTCTTCGTTCCAGTTGCTCTTGGCTTCCTTAACATGCCTGAGCTCTCTGAGCCGATTGCAGGAATCACCGACTCTATCCTCGGCACGATCCCTAACATCCTCATCGCAGGTGTTCTCATCGCGGTTGGCGTAATCATCGGTCAGATCGCACAGAAGCTTGTTACAAACCTTGTAGCAGCTACAGGCATCGACAGCTTCCCTGGTAAGATGGGTCTCTCTATCCCAGCTTCTGGTAAGAACTCCCTCTCCGGCATCGCTGGTCTTATCGTCTTCATCTCCATCCTAGTTCTTCTGATCTCCACCGCGATCGATCAGCTTGACCTTGGTATCCTTAGCGAGGCTTCTGCTTTCGTTCTTGGAGGTTACTTTAACGTTCTTCTTGCAGTTCTTATCTTCGCCTTCGGCTGGGTTGCTGCTAAGTTCGCTTACAGCCAGCTTGCTGCTAAGAACCTTACACTTGCTAAGGTTGCATACGGTCTGATCCTCTTCGTAGTGAGCGTTGTTGCCCTGAACCGTTCTGGTATCGCTCCAGACATCACAGGTCTTCCATTCAACGTTATCGTCATCGCTCTCGGCTTCGCAGCTGGTATCGGTGGTGCGATCGCGATTGGTCTTGGTGGTAAGGACTTCGTCCAACGCTTCCTCGACAAGCGTGGCTAATGCTACTCCTCCACTAGCCTAGCTGGTGGAAATGACTATGATGTAACGGCTACTCCCCTGGGGGAGTAGCCGTTCTTCGTTTCCTGCGGTCTCGTTTTTACGATGGTAGGGCTTGCATCATTGGCGATGTAGGGGAAGCATAGAGGCACTGCTATGCCTCGCATTACGCTTCCCACATACATTACCCTCCTTCGGATGGTGCTCGTTCCTGTTTACGGGTGGTATGTGCTGCGCTACGGGGCGACATTAGGGCACGCCGCGCCGGAGGAGAGCTACCGTCTGGTCGCCTGCACCCTCTTTGCCGTGGCCTCCCTGTCTGATGCGCTGGACGGGTGGATCGCGCGGCGCTGGCACCTACAGTCACAGCTGGGGGCGTATCTGGATCCCTTTGCAGATAAGATGCTCCTGCTCACCAGCATCATCTTTATGGCGCGCTACACAGAGCACTGGTGGCCCCTGCCGCTGTGGTTTATGATCATTGTCGTCGCGCGCGATGTCCTGATCATCTATGGTGTGTGGTTACTGAAGAAGCGCCGCAAGCCCATCTACTTTGACCCTCACTGGGTGGGCAAGGTCTGCACCATTCTGCAGATCACAGTCGTCTCTGCC
>CAYWAG010000309.1:0-2838 GCA_964455925.1 uncultured Verrucomicrobiales bacterium
GCTTGCTCTGCGAGTTCATCGAGCTCTTCGCTGGTTTTGTCTTTGCCAGGATTGTCGCTTTCACCGGGGCCGTCGCTTTCAGAGTCTCCCTCACCTTCGCCTTCACCTTGCTGGCTCTGCATGTTTTGGAGGAGCTCGAGGAGCTCTTGCTGGTCTTGGATGAGTTTGTCGAGCTTCTCCTTCACGAAGTCGTAGTTCTCGCGGGCGATCTGCTTATCTGGGGTGAGGTGGAGACTGCCTTGGTAGTGTTCTAGGGCGTCGGTCCACTGTTGGATGGTGTTCTCACGAATCTCGATGATTTCTTCGAGGTCTTTAGCCTCACTGATCTTGGTGAGTTCTTGCTCTCCGTCGAGGTAGAGGGTGTTGCCGAGGTTGTAGTGTGCCTCTGTTTGGAGGGCTGGGTCGTCTGAGAGGAGGCCTTGGGAGAACGAGTCGATGGCGTCAGGGTAGTTGTTGGCGCGGTATTCGGCTACGCCCTTGGAGAAGTGGAGCTTAGCGGCGTTCGCCTGGGAGGCACCTGGGAGGGCGGACTCGAACTCAGTGATCGCCTCGTCATAGCGCGCTTGCTGTATGAGGTCTTGCCCGGTGCGAAAGGAGGTGAAGGTGCCTTTGGCGTGCGTGGTGAGGGGGCAGAGAGTAGCGGCGGTGAGGAGGAGAATAAGCGCGAGGGAGGTCTGAGCGCGGACGAGCTGCCAGATGCGCGATACGAGGCAGGCGATCCCCATGAGGAGGAGCGCGGGGAGGAGGAAGTAGGGGAAGAGGTGGTTATAGTTGACCAGCTTCTTAACGGTCTGCTGCTCACTTGAGAGCTGCGCGATGGCACTGCGGAGGGTGGGGATAAAGTCGTATGTGCGGTCTAGGAAGGCGATGCCTCCACCGTAGTGGGCGAGCATTTCCAGTGGGGCGGTCTGCAGGGTACTGGTGATGGTGCGTCCCTGGCGGTCGCGGAAGAGTCCGTCACGCCGACGATCGTCTGGGACGAACCCACCAGCGATCGTGCCGGTGGCGATGGTGTAGATGGTGAGCCCTTCGTCCCGTGCGCGAGTGACATCAGCGGCGGTGGGGGTGCTGTGGAACTCGCCGTCACTGATGACGATGAGTAGGGCGTCGGAGAGGGGGCGCGTGGTGCCGTTGTCGCCTTCCTGGCTCTCGTTCTGCAGCTGGATGGCGAGATCTAGGAGGGGGGAACTCTCAGACCCGCCATGCGGAATGGTGTTCTCGTTGAGGCTCAGCAGGGTCTCCTCCAGCACGCCATGATCGCTCGTAAGGGGAGCCTCCAGCCAGGCTCTGCCAGCAAAGGAGATGATGCCGATCTTCTCATCTGGGAAGGCTTCAATAATCTCGACCCCGATGGTCTTAGCCTTTGTGAGACGGGAGGGCGTGACATCTGGGACGAGCATGGAGCGGGAGAGGTCAATGGCGACGTAGATGTTCTTCCCTTTGGTCGGGATGGTCATCTCGTCCTTTCCGTTGACTGGATCTGCCAGGGCGATGAAGAGGAGGCTGAGGGAGAGGAGCAGGCAGACCGTGCTGATCCACCATGCCACGGGGGAGTCCCGCTGCACCAGCCGATGGGCGAGACGGGCATCAGAGACGAACCCATTCCAGCGCTGCTGGTGCTGACGGTATATGATGGCTGCCCCGATCCCGAGCAGGAGGGGGAGAGCGAGACCGATAAGCCAGATGGGAGCGAGAAACTGCATGGGAGGGGGGCTTAGAGACTAGAGGAGGGGTTAAAGGTGCGGAAGATAAGGGAGCAGATAACGAGGAACAGGCTGAGGAAGGCGAGGGGCTTATAGAGTTCCTTCGTGACGGTCATTTGGGTGGCGTCGATCTCTGTCTTCTCCAGGTCGTTAATGGTGTTAAAGGTGGTGCGGAGGTCTGAGATAGAGCGGGCACGGTAGAACTCCCCCTGGGTGAGGCTGGCGATGCGCTTCAGGGTGGGGATGTCGAACTCTTGCTTCGGGAAACGCTGAATGGTGGAGGGGACGCGTCCCTCCTCGGTGCCGATGGCGATGGTGTAGATCTTAATACCGAGGGTGGCGGCGAGTTCGGCTGCCTCGATGGGCTCGATCTTACCGGAGTTACTGGCTCCATCCGTGATAAGGATGATGACCTTACTCTTAGCCTCCTGGTCTGTAAGGCGGGTGGCAGAGGCGGCAATGGCAGACCCAATGGCTGTGCCCTGCTCCTTAATGTCCCCTAGCTGGACGGCCTGTAGCCGGTTATGGAGCCAGCTGTGGTCGAGGGTAATAGGACTGAGCGAGTAGGGGCGGCCTGAGAAGGCGACGATGCCTAACCGGTCGTTGGGGCGCTGATTAATGAAGGTCTTGAGCACGTTTTTGGCGGCGTCTAGGCGGCGAATGGGGCGTCTACTGCGGTCATCCTCTGGGTAGAAGTCATCAATAATCATGGAATACGACAGGTCAAGGGCGATAACCATGTCGATGCCCTCGATGGACTGGAACTCATGATGCGTCTGCTGCTGGGGGCGCGCTAGGGCGAAGATCCCTGCGACCAGCGCGAAGAACAGGAAGCTGAGGTGGAACCCACCAGGTAGGGTGCGGGGCTTCTTAGAGATGGATGCCAGGATCGCCAGGGAGGAGAAGGTGATCGCGTTCTGTAAGCCCCGACGGCCGGACAGAAAGAGGACGATGCATGCCAGCGGGAGGGCGAGAAACCACCATGGCTGCGCGAAGAGGAAGGAGGCAAGGATCATGAGGGCTGAGGGATAGAGGTAGGGGGGCTACTGGACGCGCTGTCGCCAGCGGCGGGGGCGGGCTGGGGGGCGGGGGGGGCCACCGACCTCTGGAGCCGCTGGGCGGCACGGGCAAGGGG
>CAYWAG010000310.1:0-2837 GCA_964455925.1 uncultured Verrucomicrobiales bacterium
CAGCAGCCGTAGCCCGAGGGTGATCCAGAGCGGGATGGTAATGATCCCTAGGAGCTGGGTAACCATGACGACCTGGACTGCAGTCGCAGGGTGCCCCCCGTAGAGGCGAGAGAGGACGATGGGCATGACTGCAGAGGGCATAGCTGCCTGCACGACCAGTACGGTGGCAAGCTCTGGCGGGAACGGAATGAGCCATACGGCTAGTAAAATGAGGGCGGGGAGCAGCAGCAGGCGCAGGGCGATGCTAGCGGTGCCCACGGGGAGTGTAGGGCGGGCTTGCCGAATATTATCTGCGAGCGTTGCGCCGACGAGCATGAGCGCCACGGGGAAGGAGCAAGCCCCGAGCCACTGCATCATGGTGACACCTGGCTGTAGGGCTGGTGCGGCGAGGAGTAGGTCCCCCAGCCCTGTATAAACGAGCGCGAGCCCAATGAGGACTGCCAGCACGGGAGGCGCGAGCAGACTACGTAGGTTCGTGGGGCGGCGCCCTCGCAGCACGGCGATGCCCAGCGTCCAGAGCGCGATCTCTACGCCCAGGGAGTGGACGAACTGTACCCCCAGCAAATCCTGGTGAAAGAGTGCCATGATGATAGGGACGGCGGCGAACCCATAGTTCTGAATCCCGCAGGTCATGGCAAAGGTGTTACGCTCCGGTCCCTGCGGGATGCGAGCGGTCGCGGCTCCAAGCTTAGCGAGGAGAAGGCTGAGGGCGATGATGATAAAGCCGGTGGGGATCGTCCACAGGATGAGGCTGCTCTCCCGCACGGCCTGGCTCGCGAGAATCTTGTCGATGATCAGTAACGGGTAGAGGCAGTGGATGACCAGCTTCATCATCGATCCATCCGCCTCTGGCTGCAGCACACGCGCGCGCCGCAGGCAGGCCCCCAGCAGGATCAGCCCGTACATGGGGAGGACAGACTGGAGGATGTGCCAGGGGGAGAGTGAGAGCATGATGTCTAGGCGTCAGGTGGGGGGACACTAGCGCAACATCGAGACCGCACGGTCCAGAGCCTTGGCAAACCGCTCGACATCCTCCATCGTATTATAGAACGCGAACGAGGCTCTGGTCGTCCCCGTAATGCCAAACCGCGCCATGAGGGGCTGGCAGCAGTGGTGCCCCGTCCGCACGGCTACCCCCATGTTATCCAGCAGGGTGCCTAGGTCATAGTGATGAATGCCGTCGATGCTAAAGGAGAGAGAGGCGATGCGGTCATCTGGACCGTAGAGCGTGGCTCCGGGGATGGCAGAGACGGCCTTAGCCCCAGCCTGGATCAGGGCGAACTCGTGGGCGTTAACTTCGGTCTTATCGAACTGGTTCAGGTAGTTCAGCGCCGCTCCCAGCGCGATTGCGCCTTCGATGTTAGGGGTGCCGGCTTCATATTTAAAGGGGAGGTCATTATAGGTGGTCTTCTCAAAGGTGACTTCCTTGATCATCTCGCCGCCTCCTTTATAGGGCGGGAGTGCTTCTAGTAACTCGCGGCGTCCGTAGAGCACGCCGATGCCAGTAGGGGCATAGACCTTATGCCCAGAGAAGCAGTAGAAGTCGCAGCCGATGGCAGGGAGATCCAGCGCACCATGCGGGGCAGACTGCGCCCCATCGAGCACCGTAATGGCGCCGACCTCACGGGCTTGCGCGATCATTTGCATCACCGGGTTAATCGTGCCAAAGGCGTTCGACACATGGTTAAAGGCGACCACCTTTACGCTCTCGTCCAGGAGGGCGGTGTAGATGTCGAGGTCGAGAGTCCCGTTATCGAGCACAGGAATCACACGGATCTGGCACCCAACACGCTCCGCCAGGAGCTGCCATGGGACGATGTTAGAGTGATGCTCTAGGTGACTCAGCAGGATGGTGTCCTCCTTCTGGATGCGTCCACTCAGTCCTAGGATAGTGGCTACAGTGTTGATGGAGTCTGTCGTGCCGGAGGTGAAGATGGTCTCCTCTGGGGTGACATTCAGGAAGTGGGCGACGGTCTTACGGGCGGTCTCATAGCGATCTGTAGCGAGCTGTGAGAGGTGGTGTGTGCCTCGGTGGATGTTGGAGTTATATTCCTCATAATACTCCTGCGTGGCTTGGAGTACGGCGGAGGGGTTTTGGGACGTGGCGGCACTGTCGAGGTAGGTGAGGGGCTGTCCCTTGACCTCGCGCTGGAGGATAGGGAAGTCTGTGCGGACGCGGTCAATGTCAAGGGGAGTCATAGGAGCGAGGGGCAGGGGAGAGTAGATAGAAAAGAAGGAGGGAGGCGGGGTGCCTCTTAGATCGTCGCGAGCTGCTGAAACACAGGGCCTGGGACATATCGGCGCACCGTATTCTCCCAGCCCTCAGGCCCGATCAACCCCTTAACCATGCTGGAGCTGACCTCCGCGATCTCGCGGGGCGGCATGAGAAAGACAGTCTGGATCTCGGGCTTGAGATCACCATTAATAGCACGCATCACGCGCTCGTATTCGTAATCCTCGGCGGAGCGCACTCCTCGGAGAATGTAGTCCGCCCCGATAGACTCAGCATAGTCTACGAGGTACTTATTATCAAAGTTATCAAAGATGAGACGCTCACAGGACGGGACCGACTGCTGCAGCAGGGTGAGACGCTCTGGAATAGTGAAGGTATAGTTCTTAGATGGGTTCGACCCCACCGCCACCACGAGGGTGTCAAAGATCTCAAGCCCCCGCTGGATCATCCAGAGGTGCCCGTTGGTAGGAGGATCAAAGCTCCCTGCATATACGGCTTTCTTCATTATCACCCCACGCTTAACGCGATTCACCCAGAAGTCAAATTCTCAGCAGGCTTTTTCCTGCCGTCTTGTTCCGAGCCGATCACACTACACGACATTTTT
>CAYWAG010000311.1:0-2824 GCA_964455925.1 uncultured Verrucomicrobiales bacterium
CCACTTGGGCCTCGGTGCCCCCAAAGCTGTTGACGCTGCCGAAGTAGTTGGTGAAATCAGCATCAAAGGTAGGCTTCTTAGTGGTGCGGTTGATGGCACCTCCTGGGTTACCACGGCCAAAGAAGAGGGAGTTTGCACCGGTAAGGGTCTCTACTTGCTCCACGTTGTAGAAGGAGCGGTAGTATTGGACGTCATCGCGCTGACCATCGACGAAGAAGGAAGCAGTGGAGCGAATACCACGGAAGAGAACGGCATCACGGTGTCCTTCGCCCTGCGTGTTGACCACCCCTGGGGTGTAATCCACGACATCACCGACGCTGTTAAGCCCCTGTGCCTGCAGTTCCTCTGCCGTCGTGATAGAGACACTCTGCGGAACGTCAATGATCGGAGTGCCGGTAACCAGAGCGCTAGGGGAGGGCTCCTCAATGTATGTGCCGGTAACGATCATGGCGTCTTCTGGAACCTGAGCAGAGGCGAGCGAGATAGAGAGCGTCAGCGGTGCGACGACGCGGGCAGGGAGGGAGATCTTAGTGAGTTTCATAGGGAAGGGGGGCTTAAGTTGAGAGGGTTATAATCTCTATTGAGATTGAATGTCAATATCAATAAGGGGTTTTTTCTGAGACTAATGTGAGTTATAAGGTGAGCGCGGTCAGTCTCCCTGCGACGGATGGCGAGAGAGGAAGAGGCGGGCGGTCTCTAGGGCCTCGGCAATGGTGACATCCATATCCAGGTAGCGGTATGTGCCGAGGCGCCCGATAAAGGTGACATCGTCCCGGAGGGCGGCGGCGCGCTGCTGGTAGTCGGCTAGGAGGCCCTTCTCCTTTACGAGGCGGATGGGGTAGTAGGGGATATCGTCTTTGCCGCAGAGGGAGGAGTATTCCTTAAAGATGATGGTCTGTTGATGCTGCTCCCAGGGGGCAAAGTGCTTGTGCTCGGTGATCCGGGTGTAGGGGATCTCGTAGTCGCCAAAGTTCATTACGGCGGTGCCGAGGTAGTCGCCCTCGTGGATCTCTGGCTCGAACCGGAGCGTGCGGTACCCGAGCCGCCCTAGCTCGTAGTCGAAGTAGCGGTCGATGGGGCCGGAGTAGAAGGTGTGCCGCCAGGGGCCTGAGTCTTTCTCATAGCTGGTGTTCAGGTGCAGGGTGATGAGCTCGTGGTCTAGGATGTTCTGCACGATGGCGGTGTAGCCGTCCTTAGGCATGCCTTGGAAGCGGTGGAAGAAGTAGTTATCGTCGTAGTTAAACCGGACGGGTAGGCGCTTTAGGATAGAGGCGGGGAGTTCGGTGGGTTCCATCCCCCATTGCTTACGGGTGTAGCCTCGGAAGAATGCCTGATAGAGGTCGTTCCCGATGAAGGCGAGGGCTTGATCCTCAAAGGAGGTGGGGTCTGTGATGCTCTGGTCTGCCTTACTGGCGAGAAACGACTGGGCTTCCTCTGGGCGCATGGCCTTACCATAGAACTGGTTGAGCGTGTGGAGATTAATCGGGAGGGAGTAGACCTGCTGTTGGTAGGTGGTCTTAATGCGGTTCACATACGGCATCATTTCCCCGAACCGGTTCATTAGGTTCCATACTTCCTCATTATCAGTGTGGAAGATATGTGGACCGTATTTATGGATGTTAATACCCGTTTGGTCACAGCGCTCAGTATGGCAGTTCCCCGCGACGTGTGCGCGCTCATCAAAGATGACAGAGGCAATGCCAGCTTCGGCAAGCGTACGGGCGATAACGGCACCGCTAAAGCCGGCGCCTACGATGCAGACAGGGAGGTTCATATCAGAGGGTGTAAAGACGTATTACGCTGAACAAACTTCCGAGAAGAGCCTTTTTTCTATAAAAATGCTTTACGAGAGAGGATTGGTTAGACTAGTCTGACTAGGTTATGAAAAGTATCGGACTCTATGAAGCTAAGACGACCCTCTCCGCCCTCGTGGCAGAGATGGAGGTGACGGGGGAGAAGGTCTTACTGACACGGCACGGTAAGGTGGTGGCGGAGCTCTGCCCGCCCGTGCCCGTGGTAGCACCCGTCAGAGGTGCTCTAAAGTCCCCAGGGTTTATGATGGCAGAGGACTTTGATGCCGCAGAGGTCGGGTTTGAGGACTTTTTTGGTGGTGACGCGGCTTCACCCTTAATCGCAGCAGAGGACTCCGTGACGTATGGTAAATGATCACTTGCTGGATACGAATGTCCTGCTCTACTTCCTAGAGGATAGTCCGCGTCTGCCCAGTAAGCTCGCTGACCTCATCGAGGATCCGACCAAGCGCTCTTATGTCTCCCTCGCTAGCCTGTGGGAGATCACGATTAAGTCTGCCCTGGGTAAGCTCCAGGTGAGCTATGCTAACCGCCCAGACCTGCCAGAGGTGCTGTCGGGCATGGGGTTCGTGCTCCTAAAGCCAGACTGGGACGCGATGCGTGTAGGGGCGCACTTACCTCTCTATCACCGCGATCCCTTCGACCGTCTCCTAGTAGCGGAGTGCCAAAACCGCCAGATCCCTATCCTATCCTGCGACCGCCAGCTAGACGCATACGGCGTGCAACGTGTCTGGTGAGCACTATCTTCCTCCTCCGATCACACCACACGACATTGTTTATCCGCAGATTTCGCAGATAGACGCAGATTCACACTACACGACAATTTTCTACTCATATTTTTTCCCGCAGATTGCGCAGATTAACGCAGATTTCCGTTTAGTTTTTTAGAAATGAATTGATTTGCGCCTGCAATAGGAATTCACCCTGAAACTCTCTCGCCCTCAAAAACCATAGAGGGATCTCAGCGTTACCCTGAAAATTACAGAATACCTCTGAATCCCCCCCAAATAATC
>CAYWAG010000312.1:0-2794 GCA_964455925.1 uncultured Verrucomicrobiales bacterium
TTTGAACCGCAAAGACGCGAAGACGCAAAGAAGATTGAAAAGTTAGGTCTTCGTTCCCCCCCACCTGAATACTCACCCCCTCCTATAAAACTTAGCGTCTTTGCGGTTTCCTCACTGCAGAACCAAGGGTGAAAATGTCGTGTGGTGTGATATCAGAACAATTACGTGGCTGGAACGAT
Organism: uncultured Verrucomicrobiales bacterium; assembly: GCA_964455925.1. GTDB lineage: Bacteria > Verrucomicrobiota > Verrucomicrobiia > Verrucomicrobiales > Akkermansiaceae > WTJZ01. The sequence goes on from CAYWAG010000312.1 coordinate 180, forward strand.
GCACCTGCCTACCTAGGAAGCGTCACTGACTCGCAATCTATACAATTAAATTTAATATTAAATCAAAAAGATCAAATAAAACATTAAAATTAATTTTTCGTTTGACTGAATCTTGCATAAGGGTTAATACTAGAATGATTTGAAGAAACTCCTTAAGCCAGCACAGCTCATTGATCGTGCGGTTCAGTTCCTGGGCAGACCGGGATGGCCGCCGAGGGAGGAGATGCGGTCTGGAGGGGAGCGTCCGCCTCGTGTGGGTCTGGCACTATCTAGTGGAGGGGCACGGGGGCTAGCACACATTGGGGTGCTAGAGGTGCTGCAGCAGCATGGGGTGCCGGTGCATGCCGTCAGTGGATCGAGTATGGGGGCTTACATTGGGGCGCATTTAGCCGCTGGGCACTCGCCTGCAGAGATGTATGAGACCGCGCTGCGCGTGGCTGACCGAAAGGCGCTCTGGGAGCTGGCGGACCCGATCGTGCCGCCCGTTAAGGGCTTCTTTAAGGGGGGAAAGGCGGCGAACTTTCTACGAGACTGCCTGGGTGATCCCTGCTTCTCTGAGCTACAAATCCCGTTCTATGCCGTGAGCTTTGACCTTGATACACGGGAGAAGCTCGTGATGCGTCAGGGGAATGTCGCTCAGGCGGTGCATGCCAGCTGTGCCATCCCGGGCATCGTGGCTCCTGTGATGGTGGATGGGCACCGTTGCTCTGATGGCGGGGTCGTGGATCCCGTGCCTGTGAGCGTGCTGCGCGAATATGCGGATGTCGATGTCATCATCGCGGTGAACCTGGTCCCCACGCTCCACGACATACAGGCGGGTCACACCAGACCACACAGCGAGCCAGACCTCCCCCTACGTAGCCGTCTGATGCGGGGCTTTAACCGCAGTACGAACCTCTTTGCCCCCGGCAACACAGTGGACACGCTGCGCAAGAGCATCGCCGCCGCGCAGTGCCAGATCGCCCATGCCTCCTGTGCCGATGCTGACCTCGCGATCCATCCCTCGGTTTACGGTCTGCACTGGCATCGGTTCGATGCCCTGCCAGAGATCGTAGCGGCAGGGCGCACTGCCGCCGAGGCCGTCCTGCCTGCGCTGCAGCAGCTCATGGCGCGCCGTTACCCTCTCCCTATCGTTACCACCCTGAACTCCTAAACTCCCCCCTCATTGCCTATGCCTCCCTCGAGTTGGTGGCGCACCGCCACCCGACCCCAGATCGAATCCACCCAGCTCCAGCAACTCCGCTGGTTTCTACAGAACCGTCTCGTGCCCTTTACCGCGCACTTCAGAGACCTCTTTCAGCGCGAGCACATCCATCCCCGTGACATCCGGAGCATGTCAGACCTCGCCGCCCTCCCGCTGATGTCTAAGCGTACGATCCAGGCGCCCCGGGACTTTGTGATCATCCCAGACGCCGCCCAGCTGCGCCGTCAGCCCAGCACGCTCCTAAAGGTGCTGCGCCACGGCCCTAGCCATACGCGGGAGCTGCTGGACCGCGAGCTACGCCCCATCTTTATGACCTCCACCACAGGGCGCTCCGCCGAGCCAGTGCCGTTCCTCTACACCCAGCATGACCTCGCTACGATGGAGGAAGTCGGCCGCCGCATCGCCACCTTTGCGCAGGCACAGCCCGATGATAAGATGGTCAACGCCTTTCCCTTTGCCCCGCACCTCGCGTTCTGGCAGGGACATTACACCAGCATTGGGCAGAACCTCTTTACCCTCTCCACAGGCGGCGGTAAGACCATGGGCACTGCTGGTAATGCCCGCATGATCTCTAAGGTTAACCCACAGGTCATCATCGGCATGCCGACCTTTATGTATCACCTCCTCCAGCACGGCGCGGCTAACAAGGTGCGCTGGGATAAGCTCCAAACCCTGGTCATGGGCGGGGAGAAAGTCCCCACCGGAATGCGTCAAAAGCTCCAGTCACTGGCGCTGCAAGCCGGGGCGGGCGAGATCAACATTATCTCCACCTACGGCTTCACGGAGGCTAAGCTCGTCTTTGTCGAATGTATCACGGGGGATCACTCTCAGCCGTCGGGCTACCACCTCTACCCTGATAAATGCATTGTGGAGGTGGTCGACCCTGAGACCGGCGCACCTGTCCCCGACGGGACAGGTGGCGAGATCGTGTTTACCTCGCTAGATGCCCGTGGCTCCGCAGTGCTGCGCTACCGCACGGGCGACCTTATAGAGCACGGCATCACCTGGGAGCCATGCCCACACTGTGGCTGCACTGCCCCGCGCCTGATGGGGCGTATCTCACGTGTATCGGACATGAAGCGCCTCCAGATCTCCAAGCTCAAGGGCACGCTCGTAGACTTTAACAAGCTCGAGCACATCCTCGATGACCAAGAGGCGCTGGGAGCCTGGCAGATCGAGCTGCGCAAGCGCAACGACGACCCACTGGACACGGATGAGCTCATCGTCCACGCCGTGCCCATGACAGGTGCCGACCGCACGGCGCTCTGCCAGGAAATCTCCCGCCACATGCGTCTGCAGACCGAGATCTCGCCAAACGAGATCACCTTCCATAACTGGCGCGAAATGCGATCCCTACAGGGCGTAGGGCGCGAGCTAAAGGAGCAAAAAGTCATCGATAACCGCCCGCCCC
>CAYWAG010000313.1:0-2792 GCA_964455925.1 uncultured Verrucomicrobiales bacterium
CTCTAATACTATGATATGCCTCGCCTCTAAGCTGCCCGTCCTCCAGATCGGCACCTACCAGATCAAAGACTACGACACCACCTGGCTCCAGAGGGCGATCTATGACGGCGTCGAGCGCGCCGAGCTCGATAGCTCAGAGGTCGCTAACAACATCTACGAGGGCGTTCTCTATTACCTAGAGAACGACTGCCCCTGGCGCCCCCTAAAGATCGAGACCCTCTACCAGCGGGTCAGAGGTCTGCTCGCTAAGATCGGGCTCCAACACGTCGAGCCACACCTCCCCACCTATGGTCCTAAGGTCACCATCTCCGTCGCCGAGCATTTATACCGGCTGGATAACCCCATCGAGCTCATCTTACTGAACTCCCTGCGTGAGGAGATCTCCACCTTACAACAGTACGGCGTAGAAGCCGTAGAGCTAGAGGAAGTCGAGGAGGCAGTCTGCACCATCCTTCCCGCCAAGCGCTGGACCAAGGATAAGCAACTCCTCCATGACGAGATCCTCAGTCTTGTGACTCTCGGCATCCAAGGTGACGGATTGGTAGGGTAAGCCCCCTTCGCCCCGTCATCGCAAAGAGTCATCCCCCCACTATCAGCGAGGCGCCCGTTGCACCCAGCTGCGCCAGACAGGCGGAATAATACTGAGGGTCAGCACCATCGTAATAGCCACCCCGATCGCACAGATGAGACCTAGCGAGCTCAGCACCGAGCTCTGCGCCAGGAGGAGCGAGCCAAACCCGACCACGCTTGAAAACCCGCAGAAGGCGATCGCCATGCCCACGCCGCGCCAGATCGTGATAGGTCGATCGCCGGATCTACGTAGCGCAAAAATCAAGTGGATAGAGTAGTCGATGCCGATCCCGATGATCAGCGGAAAGGCGATCACATTCAGGAAGTTCCAGCTCATCCCCAGCAGCACCATCGTCGCATTCAGTGTGACCAGCGTCGCGAGTAAGATCAGTAAGACCAGTAGGCTCTCCTTCCACGTCCGAAAGACCACCCCCAGCGCCAGGAGGACCACAACCGCAGCGGGGAGAAAGACCTGCTGAAAGTCGCGCCGCACCACCGGCTCCAGCGTAGCACTGAGCGTCCCCCAGCCTGTCATCGTGATTTGGGGCGTATTCAGCGCCGACATACGGGCAAGACTATCGGGAGTGAGAGGCTCTGCCAGTGTGACGTTCCCACGAAAGTAGATCCTCTCCCCATCCTCTGCGATCATACTCTTAGTAATGCTCTGCTCCTGTGACAGCCGCGCATACTCTGCATAGGTGTCCGGAAGATCCAGAAAGGCCTGGGCAATGATGTGATCATATTTCAGCGCCTCCTCCGTAAACCCCATCTCTGCTGCCAGACGTTGGTATTGGTCCCAGTCTGCTATGAACGCGCGGAGATGACGGATGTTCTCCTCATAGTGCGAGGCATGGGGGATGAGGTCTAGCGGCAGCTGCACCTGTGTGAGTAAGCCCTCCGCCTGGAGCGCAGAGGCAGCGGTAAGAGCGGGTTGCATCGCACTGGCAAGAGCTTGCGGACTCTCTGCATGGGCAAACACGACCGTCCGTAGGTCTGACCAGCTAGAAAAGCGCGCAGTCAGCTCACGCTGCACCATACTCGCCTCACCGGATGCGGGCTGCAGGTTAGAGAGCGTAAAGCTAAACTGAGGCCCTCCTCGGAAGAGAAAGACGCCCACCCCGATCACCAGGAGCACCACCGGAATCAATATCGGGCGCGCTGTGCTCACCACAGGCGCAGGCGGGCCAGGGCGGTCTCTGGGCTGCTTCACATCCAGATACCATGGCACGCCATACAGCATAACTACCGCCCCAGAGCACAGACCGATCACGATCAGCACCCCCAACTGGCGCACCCCAGGGAAGGAGCTGAACAGCAGAATACTAAAGACTAAGCTCGTCGTCACAGCCGCCCACCCGATGCTCCCAGCCATCCCCCGCCGTAAGGCATGGCGCTGCGCAGGAAAGTGCCGCGCCTCACGTAACAGCACGACGGCGTAATCAATGACTAAGCCTAGCAAGATCGCCGCAAACCCCACGCTCAACAAGCTCAAGGACGGCATAACCCAGCCTGCTATCCCCATCGTGATGGCAAAGGTCAGCCCTACCAGGACGACTAACATACACAACTGTGAGAAACTCCGCTGCATGATCCAGAACAGAGCCGCGATCAGCCCCAGGGTCACCAGGAGCGTCCCTAAGAGGTCTCGCTGCATCCCCTCGCCCACCTCGGAGTTATAGACTGGCCCACCGGTAAGACCAAAGGTAAAGAGCCCCTCATACTCTGCATTCCAGACATCGAGCTGCGCCCGAATCTGTGCGACCCAGAGCGCATCATCTTCAAACCCCTGCGCCCCAGCGGGAGCGATCTGCTTTACCAGCAGAAAGCGGGATAACCCATCATCACTATCAAACTGGTAATCCACCTGCGCCAGCGAGACTAAGCCCGGATGCTGCATGAACCCCAGCGGATCATACGAGGCCTGAATCGCACTGCCTCCCGTCAGGCTCCGCCGAATGTCTTCTTTCAGACGCCCCAGCTCCGCCCGCAGCGTATCATGATCCCCCATGCGCGCCCGAAAGTCCGCCACCAGCTCCGCAGAGGAGACCGCCCAAACCTTAGCCACCTCCTGCGCAAACTGCTCTGGATTCTGATCTAGTTCCGAACTATAAATCACCTCACAAGGCAGCGTCTGCATCAAATGCGCCGCCAGCTCCGCGGCATCATCCGCATAGACCTTTTCCTCCTCCTTAGCCTGCAGCCACACCACCACATGCTGATCA
>CAYWAG010000314.1:0-2780 GCA_964455925.1 uncultured Verrucomicrobiales bacterium
TTCGCCTCCTCCATCGTCGGCATCCTCTCCATCATAGAGACTCTAGACCTTAATACCCGTATCTGGTCTAAGGAATAGGTGGGAGGAATAGCAGGAAACCAAAAAAAAGCAGTGCCCAGGGTAAGGGCACTGCTTTTTTGTTAGAATAATGACAGAGGTGTCAACTACTGCGCTGGGGATTGGATCGCCTTGCGCTCCTCGTCGACGGTGCGGGCACCGTTGACGATCATGTTACGTCCCATGAAGGGCTGCTCGTGCAGCACCTCTACCGCGCGCTTAGCGTCGTCGATGCTCACCATCTGGACGAAGGCAAAGCCCTTAGAACGCTGGGTGCGCTTATTGTAAACAACCTCAGCACTCTTTACGGCACCAAAGCCCTTAAAGAGATCGATGAGTTCAGACTCGGTCACATCGTAGGAGAGGTTCCCGACGTAGAGACGAGCGCTGTCCACCTTAGTAGGAGGAGCCTTACGCGCTGGCTTCTTCTTTGCAGCGGACTTCTTAGCTGCTGGCTTTTGCTGACCTTGCTTCTGTTGTGCACCAGACTTAGGTCCTGGCTTATTCGATTTCTGCGGGGCTGGTGCTGGCTTATAGAGGCCGATCGCCTTCAGGAACTTCTGCCATAGGGTGAGCTTAGGCTCAGGCTTATTACGGCGAGGAGGGACCCCGCGACGCGCAGAGTTTGAGTTACGGTTATTGTTGCGGCGAGGAGGTCTTCCTGAGCCGTTTTGAGGTCGATTATTAGATGACATGTGTATGTAGGGAAGGAGCCCCACCTGCAATTCGATGTCGCCCCACATGGTGAGGACGGTCTATTAGGGTCGCGGTTAGGCTCGGGAATAAAAGGATCTGACCACCTAACGAGTGCGAAGTTAAAAGAGAACGGAATGCAGCTGGAGCAGCTGGTATAAGGGAAGCTAGGTCACGCATAAGATTCATCATATGTGAGAGCACAGGGACCAGCATACCTCTCACCAGCCATCCCCATTCGGGTGGCTTACTCTGAGAGTTCTGGCGGCTGTGTGTCATCGGATAATGAAGTCTGTGTTACGGAGCTACTAAGAGGAGCTAACGATAACCTAGATGAGGTGCTAAGGAACCCTGAAGAAAAGAAAAGCAGGGGAAAAGTCGAACGTCGTATCACATAGAACAAATACGAAGGTCGTTCATCCGTCTGCTAGCTTAACAAAACAAGGAGCATCAGCAAACTTAAGCCTTCGAGTGGTGGGTAGAGTTGGATTCGAACCAACGTACACTTACGTGAACAGATTTACAGTCTGTCGCCTTTAACCACTCGGCCATCTACCCATAAATCGAAGGACGCACACTATACTCACCTATTCCGCCGCTTGGCAAGAGAAAAGTGTTAGTTTTTTTAAAAAAGTTTCCGACGCTCCCTAAACCCCCATAGTTACAGTATTTCTACTGCCCATCGAGCAGGGCGATGACGCTGGATTGGAGGTTCATTATCGCGTCTAGGGTGAGTTGGGGGTCCTTAATGATGTAGCGCTCTCCGGTCTTCTTATGCATGTAGATGCGTAAGAGTCCATCGGGGAGCGGGGTGGTATCCTCCTCTGTGATCACGCGGGCGCGCTCTAGCATGAGAGCTAGGATGTAGCGCGTGCCCTCGGTCTCTGGTAGATCCTCTGCTTGGAACTGGGAGAGGAGAGCCTCGGCGCTGTCGGGTCTGAGGGGGCGCTCTGAGGGTTCTTTAGTCGGGCGTTGCCACTTAGAAGTCCAGGAGGAGTAAGGCGCGCGGTCTTCATCGGGGCGCTGTTCCCAGCCGTCGGCGGAGTAGTCCTTGCGCAGGTAGCCTTGATCCGTTAGCCCGATAAAGATGGCGGTATGGATTTGCTGACCGTCCTCAAAGGGGCGCTCCGTGACCGCGCATCGGCTCTGCCGGCGTGTGAATTGGTAACGATCACGAAGAGCCATCAGAGAATGTGCGGTGATTCGGGGGGTGGGGACAGAGAGGCAGGTGCCTACCTGTGGGCGGATCCGACTTACGCGCGTCCGGCGTAAGACTTATCGTCGGTGTTGACCTTGATGGTCTCACCTTGGTTCACGAAGAGCGGCACCTGGATCGAGAGTCCTGTTTCGAGCACTGCAGGCTTAGTAGGATTGTTCGCGGTATCGCCCTTGATGCCCTCAGAGGACTCGGTGATCTCTAGCTCTACAACGGCAGGAACACTGACGCTGACGGCATCTCCATCGATGAAGAGGACCTCGACCTCCAGCCCCTCCTTCAGAAAGTCCTTCGCCTCAGAGACCAGACCATCGTTCAGGGTGATGGTCTCATAGGTAGTGAGGTCCATGAAATTATATCCAGAGGGATCTACGTAGGAGAACTCCAGCTTTTGGCGATCTGTCGCGACGATCTCGACCTTCTCATCAGAGGCAAAGCGGATCGCCTTTTGCTTACCCGTATTTACGGAGCGCACTGTAGCCATAATCAGGGCGTTGCCCTTGCCGGGGGTGCGGTGCTCTAAGCCCTGTACGATCCCGAGGTCTCCGGAGTATTTGATACATTGCCCTTTCTTTAAGTTCGTTGCGACGACTGCCATAGTGATAAGAAGATTTAAGATGCTATAAATAAAGAGGGAGCCTCTCACCACTGCGCAGTAAGACCAGACGCCCTGTCATGCCCCCACCATAACCCAGCGTCGCACCCCAGCGTCAAGGACGGAGTCGCGCTATAAGTCTCTGATGTCGTAGCTGAGGAAGGAATGGTCACGCAGAAGCTCGTGCGCCTCCCATCCGTCTAGGGCAGCGTGCTCAAA
>CAYWAG010000315.1:0-2772 GCA_964455925.1 uncultured Verrucomicrobiales bacterium
GATCGAGAGTCCACGAGGGGGAGGGGATTGTGGCAATGCCTCTGCCATTGCTAGAGCGAGGGCGAGGGCGGCATTATCGGCGGTGAGATAATTAATCACGATCTCCTGCGGGGTGCTACTTTTACCAAAGGTGATCGTGTAATCTTTCCAGACTCGTCCTGCGGCTTGTTGCACAATCTCTTGCTGCACCTCCATTCCAGTGTTGAGCGTGCTGATGGATCCCTCGACAAAGGCAGTGGTCATTTGGAGGCGGCGCAGGTTCGCCTCCCCCTCGAGTCCGCGTGGGGTGAGAAAGTCACGTAGCTTTAGGTAGTGCGAAACCGTGCCTTTTACGGTTAGCTGTTGTCCCATTGGGTGCTCCTCCACCTTATCCAGACGCCGTTGCTCGTAGAGCACTACCCCCATGATCACCATGCCGATGAGCAGGAGGGGGAAGATGATAATGACGAGCTGGATCAAGGAGCTACCAGACTGTAGTGAGGATGGTGTTTTCATGTAAAGGTAGGAGGGTAAGGAGAACTGACTATGGATTATGCATGAGGTCGCCTAGACGTTGCTGAAAGCGGGTCTCCGCCTGCATCCGGAGGTCGCTTTGTTGGGCATCACGGCGCGCTTGCTCTAACAGATGACGCGTAGCGGCCTCTTGGTCTGCGGGTTTCAGCTGGTTAAAGATATTATCTTCGGCGTGGAACACCTCATAGGTCAGCATCTCTACGCTTAGGATCTCGGCGCGAGGGAGGTCCCCCACGACTCGTTCATTTGAGATAGAGAAATCCGTCGCTCTAGCGAGGTCAAACCCCGCTTTTGCGCGAAAGTTCCCCTTCAGGATTAGGAGTTTCTTTTGCCCTAGGAAGTATGCTTCATATTTCACGATCGACTGAAACTCCCGCTCTACGGTCGCCAGCTCTTGGATGTTGTTCGTCTGGATCTCCAGCGAATACCCATCCTGGCGCACTTCATTGTGCGTGATGGCTTCCAGCGCACTCTTCAGTCGGGTCATCGGAGCCGTCAGGGGCGTGCTCATATTCTGCAGATACCACCACCCTGCGCCCATCAGAGCGAGAGTAAAGAGACAGAGAAACACGGCAAACCCAGCAAGAGCCTTACCAGGCATGAGCTTATGAGGGGAGGGAGGCATAAGGCGATGGATGCGTTTAGCCCTGAGCCTGCATTTGGCGTTGGACGTAGGCGAGGATCTCCTGATCGTTATCACCACTCGCCCACACATTGCGGAGGAAGTCGGCTAGATGAATGTTACCGTGGTTACGGAGGAAGTTGCGATCGCCACCACAGCCATACATCATATCAGGATCCAGCTCGCCCTTAAGTTTAGCACGTGCCTTTACAATGATGCGCGGGAGGTAGCCGAACCCGCCCAGCTGGTCACCAAAGGTCGGTAAGTCACTGCGGGAAATCTCATGACTGCTGTGCTGGCCACCCTGCATGACATACAGGTAGTCTCTCCGCACGGCTGCTACGAGCAGTGCCGTGCTGCGCGTCGGCTCACCGGCATCACCCAGATCCTCGATGAAGTCAAAAAGCTCCCGAGGCTTATAACCAATGGTCGCCAAAAACTCTAAGTCTGCCTCGGAGTAGTAGCTCATAAAGTTCGTATTCCCCTGACGGTATTGCTCAGAGCAGCGGTCAAAGAGTGCCAGAAAAGTATCATTCCATGTCATAGGGAAGTGGTAACACGTCTTAAAGGCGCGATCAACCCTCGTGTCTCAAATCCTGCAAAATATGGGATATGCTCCTTTCAAATCACAGTCTGACAATGCGCACTAGTGCCTCGATGACACCGTGGGCGTAGGGAGAGGGGGAGATGAAGCCGCCGGTGGTGAGCAGGGCGTCTGAAAGGGTGGGAATGGAGTTAGCAGGGCCACCGTAGTGTTGGGCGACAGTGTGGTTGAGCATGGTGAGGTCGTTGTAGTTATCTCCCATGACGAGGGTGTGCTGGTGTGAGATGTCGAACCGTTGCTGGAGGTAGGTGATGGCGGTGCCCTTGCAGTAGTTCCGATGCGTGAAGCGGAGGTAGATGGTGTTACGCTGGTAGTCGAGGTCGGCGGTGCGGTGGGGGCAGCGGTCGTAGAGGGAGACGACATGGGCGATCTCACTCTCACAGGTGGCGATGATTCCGGCGGGGTCATCGGGGAGGCGCACCCATTGTCCGGTGGTTTGGGTGGTGATGTAGGTCTCTGCTTCCTGTAGGGTGCGCGTGTTTTGGGCGAGGAGGGTGGTGAGGTCCTCGTAGGCTTGCGCGTTGCGCTCCTCATCTGGCTGGTAATACGCGCCGGTGGGGTCGAGGTAGAAGAGGTCCCGCTCTTGGGTGACGACATAGTCTGGCCAATACGGGAAGGCGGCATTCTCCATGCCCTCGATCAAGAAGTCCAGCGAGCGCCCGGTGCAGATGCCCCATGCCAGTGGACGCTGCGCCCGCAGCGTATCGAGTGTGCGAAAGAAGGCCGCGGGGACAGAGTGGTGGTCAGTAACATCCGCGAGGGTGCCATCAAAGTCAAAGCCCAGTAGCCACTGTGCGGAGCGAAGGCGGGTGCGACCGCAGAAGTCATCCATAGGGCAGGGGGGCTATTACTGACGGGATCCCTTACGTGGTCCAGGACGGAAGACGCGCTCAGATGGGGTGGTCTGCTGAGAGGTCTCCCGTTCCTTCCGATCCTTCAGGCGGCGGAGGAGTTCGTGGTCTTGGAAGTCGTCCTGCACGCGCTTATACATGTAGGAGTTCTCATCGTATTCCTCGTGGTAGCGGTCTAGGTC
>CAYWAG010000316.1:0-2762 GCA_964455925.1 uncultured Verrucomicrobiales bacterium
CCGCCCCTGATAATCGCCACCAATGGTTCCTCGTCCCACGCACCGTGCATCCCGTGCCCTCCCGTCCTGCACCTGCTCCAGTAGCGGCTCCTGCGCCTGCTCGCCCAGTCGCGGTGCCCCAGCCTCCTGCGCCTCCTGCGGTATCGCTCCCACCGTCCACGGCACCCGCCGTCCCGATCGCATCCCCCGCACAGCCCATGATCAAGGTAGCGCCCCAGGTGGTCTATTAGGCGGTGCACGATACACGACAATTTTCACTTTGTCTTTTTTCTATCCGCAGATTACGCAGATGAACGCAGATTGGGTTGGATTTTGTAAAAAGGTATGTTTGTAGTGCTAGCGCGAGGGGGGCAGCCCGCAGCGCAAGCGCGACAGATACCATCTGAATAGAGCCACAAACTCTACGTTGGATTCCCTATTAGGGCAGTAATTTCCTGTCTATTCTAGCGATTTTTGTAATCTGCGTCTATCTGCGAAATCTGCGGATAAAAAATGTCGTGTAGTGTGATTGAGCTTGGAGCGTTACACAGATCTCTACAGTGTAATATGGTAACTATTCGCGGTTGCAAAATACCAAAAACTGCACCTGAATAGTTACGGTGTTTTAGCGAAAATTCGCGTATTGAGCGGTAAAAATGAAACGCGCAACGATTTTTTCCCCCATGGATAGAAGGAGACCAACTCCGATCGAGTGTCTCGTCAGAGTTGGTTATGGGGGGCGTTATTCCGCGGTGAGAGACTCTCACCGCGTTGGTGTAATGGGCTTACACGATGCGGTCTAAGAGGTATGTGAGGACCTCAGAGAGCGGGAGACGGGTTTGCTCCATGCTATCGCGCTCACGGATCGTGACGGTGTCCTTTAGCTCCTCGCCTTCTTCTCCGAGGGTCTCGAAGTCGATGGTAATACAGTATGGTGTACCGACCTCATCCTGGCGGCGGTAGCGGCGGCCTACTGCTCCGGTCTCATCATAGAACACGTTCATGTGCTTTTGCAGCTGGGCCTGGAGGTCACGCGCGATCTGGACTTGCGCCTCGCTCTTCTTCAGGAGCGGGAAGATTGCAGCCTTGATCGGGGCGACCTTAGGGTCTAGGTGGAGGACGGTGCGGATGTCCTTCTTCCCCTTAGAGTCGGTCAGCTCCTCTTCCTCATACGCCTCGCAGAGCAGTGCTAGGATAGTGCGGTCACATCCTGCAGATGGCTCTACCACGTGTGGGAGGAACTTCTCCTTGGTCGCCTCATCAAAGTATTCGATCGGCTTGCCAGAGTGCTCCTTATGCTTGCTGAGGTCGTAGTCACCGCGATACGCCACCCCCTCCAGCTCATCGATCCCGAAGGGGAATTCATACTCGAGGTCATACGTCTTACTAGAGTAGTGCGCACGCTCTCCATCGGGGACGTCCAGCACGTGAATCTTCTCACGTGGGATGCCGATCTCCTCGTAGAAGCAGAGACGACGCTCCAGCCACTCATCGGTCAGGGCTAGTCCCTGCTCGGCAGTGCAGAAGTACTCGATCTCCATTTGCTCGAACTCACGGGAGCGGAAGGTGTAGTTACGAGGGTTAATCTCGTTACGGAAGGCCTTACCGATCTGGGCGATCCCGAACGGGAGCTTCAGGCGCGAGGTGTCGAGGATGTTCTTATACTGCGTAAAGATCGACTGTGCCGTCTCTGGGCGGAGGTATGCGGTGGCGTTCGGATCGTTCTCATCTGCAGAGGCACCCATGGTGGTCTTAAACATCAGGTTGAACTCACGAGGCTCGGTCAGGAGGGAACCATTATCAGGGTTAAAGGTGGTCGCGTCCGTGACCTCCTTCGTGCCGGTTTGTACGACCTCCAGCTTCTTAAAGGAGACGGAGCCATCCTTCAGGAACTTGGCGTAGAACTGCTTAGCCGTCTTACGGGCAAAGTTCTCGTCCTGCCCTTCCTGTGCTAGCACAGCGTAGGGGCGCTCGATGGAGAACCCGCTCTCCTCATGTGAGGCACCAGAGAACTCATACACCGTTCCCGCCATAGGGTCGATCTTATCAGCACGGAGACGTGCGTTCGTGAGGAGGCAGTCACACATGGGGTCAGAGAACCCACCGACGTGACCAGAGGCCGTGAGGACTGCCTGGTGGTTGAGGATAGAGCCATCCATCCCCACGATGTCGTCCCGCTCGGTGACGTTCTTACGCCACCAAAACTTCTTGAGGTTATTCTTAAGCTCTACGCCCAGCGGGCCGTAATCCCAGCACCCGTTAAGGCCGCCGTAGAGCTCGGCTGACTGAAAGATAAATCCTTTACGCTTACAGAGGGAGACGATCTTCTCCATCTTTTCCGGGTTTGTGCTGCTGCGATCTGCCATAGTACAAGAGTATAATTCTACCGCAGGAAAGTCCGCTATCGCTGAAACCGCAAGCATAAAAAGGAGCGACGGCTGTGATTTTATCTAATGGATAGCAACAGTTCCAACCCGATCGAGTGCCTCGTCAACATAGGCGCAGACCCGAATATCATAAAGTGTCAGGAGGAGCCTTTCACCTCCCCCAAAATCCGCAGTTAATTTTTGAACCGCAAAGGCACGAAGGCGCAAAGAAGATTGAATAGTTGGGTGTTTGTTATTTTTACCCTCCTTTCTGTTCACGAAATCCTCAAATATACAAATTCATATCAAGCATCATGTGTGAGCTTCATTCACCAACCGTAACTATTCAGGTAGGGCAAAAGAGGTTTAGTCCAGAATAGGAATACCACAATAGACTTCGCAGGAGAGTATTACCCT
>CAYWAG010000317.1:0-2756 GCA_964455925.1 uncultured Verrucomicrobiales bacterium
CCCGAGAACAATACCCTCGTTTACCTCGACGATGTGGTCGTAGAAAACGACGAAATGCGCATCAGCTGTAGTGAGGACCTGAAGGTCTTCATGAAGGCACAGGACGGGGACAACTCCGCAGCGGGGAGTGAGCTCGGCAATATGGGAGAGTTAGAAATGCAGGAGATCATCGCCAGTGGCAACGTTAAGATCATCTATAAACGCACAGGGAACAACCCGAACCTCGTTGCCACTGGAGCCACCGCGTTCTACCAAGTCGGCTCCCAGGAAATCCTCTTAAAGGGGGGCTACCCTAAGCTCCAGCAAGGGCCGAACCGCAGTGAGGCCCTAGAAGCCGATATGTGGGTCAAGCTCTCACGCAAGGGTGCCGTGTGGAGCAAGGGTAAGCAGCGACAAGTCTTTATCCCCAACAAGTAGCGCTGGCTTCCACCATCTCTACCCTGCCCTTTTTCAGATAAACCTCATCGCTTCCCACACTCATCATACGTATGTCCTCTCCCTCGGATTCCACTCCCCTGCTCGTCGCTACTGATCTCCGTAAGATCTACGGAGGGCGCGCAGTCGTCTCTAAGGTCAGCCTGAAGGTGAACCATCACGAAATCGTTGGGCTGCTCGGGCCCAACGGTGCGGGTAAGACGACCTCCTTCTACATGACTGCAGGTCTGATCCGTCCTGACCACGGTAGTATCCAGCTCCAGGGACAGGATGTGACCTCCCTGCCGATGCAAAAGCGTGCTAAGATGGGGCTAGGCTACCTCCCACAGGAAGAGTCCATCTTCCGGACTCTCACCACAGAGCAAAACCTCATGGCGATCCTAGAGACCCGCCGCGAGCTCAGCACCGCCCAGCGACGGGAAAAAATGGAGACGCTCCTAGAGCGCTTTAAGATTACTAAGATCCGTAAGTCAAAGGCGATCGCCCTCTCTGGCGGAGAGAAGCGGCGCCTCACGATCGCGCGCGCCCTCTGTATGGATCCAGATATTCTCATGCTGGATGAGCCGTTCTCAGGCGTTGATCCCATCGCGATTAAGGATATCCAGACCATCATTGCCGACCTCCGTGACACCGATGGACTGTCCATCCTTATCACGGATCACAACGTCCGCGAGACCCTAAAGATCGTCGATCGCGCCTACCTCCTGCTGGAGGGCGAGGTCGTGCTCCAGGGCAACAAGGAAGAGATCGCCAACGACGAAATGGCACGTAAGCACTACCTCGGCACCGACTTCTCCCTGACCTAAAGCATCCCACCTGCATTCCCCGCTTACTCCCCCTGCCCTATGTCGGATAGCCCAGCCCTGAGCCAAAGTGAGGTCCGTGAAGTCCTACAATATGTCCCCATCTTCTCAGGGAAGACCTTTGTAGTCACCCTCGATGGCTGTGCGTTGCCTGAGTTCGTCATGGCAGAGATCCTGCTGGACCTCATTACCCTACAGCGTATTGGCGTAAAGCTCGTCATCGTCTATGCGGGGGAGAACCTCCCCACGCTCCTAGACTGGGCGGCAGAGGTCGAGCTCAAGCTATCCCAAACCACGCCCCCAGAGCTCGCCTCCGTTCTCAGCCGCGGGCAAGCCGCCCTCATTGATGGTGGCAGCACCCTGCAGTTTAATGCCGACCTCGTCCACCTTGCCACCTCCATCCAGGCCCGTAAGATTCTCCACCTTGGGTCACCAGAGCACTACCCCGCCTCCTGGCATGAAGCGCTTAACCGAAACCAAGCCGCTACTGCCCTGCTCCCCGCTGAGGAGTCCGACCTCAGCCACTGGGTGCTGCAAGCGATAACGAACGGAGTCCAGCGCGTGCACCTCCTAGATGGATCTATGCCAGGCTGCCTGAGCCGCGAGCTGTTCTCTAACGAGGGGGTAGGCATCATGATCTATGGGGACTCCTACCAAGAGATCCGCCCCCTGTCAGAGGAAGACATCCCAGAGCTCCTCGCCATCATCGGGCGCTCCATCCGGTCCCAGCACCTCCTCCCGCGCAGTTACGAGGAGCTAGAGAACCACCTCTCCGACTACTACGTCATGACCATCGACGGTAACGTCGTCGGCTCTGTCGCCCTCCATGCCTACGGAGACGCCCTCTGCGAGCTCGCGTGCCTCTTCGTAAAGGAGAGCCATAAGGGCCTTGGGTACGGGCACATGCTCGTCACCTTTGCCGAGCAAGCTGCCCGCCAACACGGGCACGAGCGCATCTTCGCGCTCTCCACCGCTGCCGGCGGCTTCTTTGAGCGTCAGCTCGGCTACACCCCGCTGTCGATCGACCACATTCCTGCATCTAGGCGTGAGAAACTCCTCGCCAGCGGGCGTAACTCCATCGTTATCACAAAGCAGATCTAAGCCCCCGCTTACATGCATGAGCTTAATAGATCACCCCTCATGCATGAATTGTATTCATGAAACTGAATGAGAGGGATTTGTCATTCCAGATTGGAGATTGGCACTCTCTGTGCTATCTCATGGTAAGATTTAAAACCTATTTACCTATGAGCGGCTTTACCCCACTACAAGAAGGATACCTCCAAGGATTTATGGATGGCATGAACGTCCCATTCCTAGGAACCACGCCCGAAGGCACATATACTGGCAACCCTGCAGAAGCGGAGCCCGAAGTCTACGGCACTCCGGTAGAAGACCTCTGTAAGGAGGAGATCATTAAGTTCGAGCAAAACGGGCTGGACTGCTGGGACAGCATCCTAAAGGCTGATGAGGATGGAGAGTTTGCCAAGGGGGGCGATGTCTTCCGCTTTAAGTTCT
>CAYWAG010000318.1:0-2720 GCA_964455925.1 uncultured Verrucomicrobiales bacterium
TAGCGAGGGAGACGGAATGTCTCCCTGACGGGGACGGTCTGAATGACCGCTCTCCTCATAATCCATTAGATAAAATCGCACCCGAATGATTGTGGGAGTGGTTGACTTGCTAAAATGATCCCCCAGATAGTCTTGACCTTGGGAATCTTTCAGAACAAATCTGGTTAAGAAGGTTACTGGTTCACGCACTCTTATCATTAAGCAGTCCAGACCTTCGCGGTCCTCCTAGAGGTATGATTTATTGCTTATTATGTGCAAAAGCAGTTACTCAACTAAATACTCACTGATCTCGCGCGCCCTAGATCGTGGGGATAAAGAGGCATGGAAGGAGTTGATCTCTATTTATACCCCGTTCTTCGGTCACCTGCTCACACACTACAGCATCCCCACCTCTAACCACAACGATGTCATGCAGGAGATCCTCATTGAGATCAGCAACTCTTTTACTAGTTTACGTTTGTGTCAGGGTGTATTGAGTAGCTCTCGTATGTTGAATGGCTGTTGTAAGGTGAAAGAATTGCGGCCCCCCCGTTGGGGGACGACTTTCGTCTGCATCAATTTACCAGCCCTCCGCTCACGCTGCAGGCTTCGCTAACAAGCGTAGGCCCGTTGGGCCATTGATCGGCATCTCAGATGCCTCATTACACAGAAAATGATGGATGGCAGGCATACCTGAATAGTTACGCGATTTTTTATAATCTGCGTCTATCTGCTTAATTTGCCTAAGGGCTATCCTGCGCTAGCGCTTGTATTGAGGACACAAAACGTGGTGTAGTGTGAGTCCCCCTTATAAGGTGGGAGCCTTCCAGGCTGGGATGCCGATGGTGTCTTTCTGGTGGTTATATTCTACGTGGTAGATGCGCTCTGAGGGGATGGGAATGTTATCGTTGATCATCTCTGGGCGGACGCTCAGCCAGAAGGCTTCGTATTGCTTGAGCATGTCCGCAACGAGTTCTGGGTGTTCGCTGGAGACGTCTTTGGTTTGGCTGGGGTCGTTCTCCATATCGTAGAGGCTGAGGAGGGCGGGACCAGATGGGTATGGCGCGTCGGCGGGTCTCTCTGGGGCGGTGGCGATCATCTCGTAGGTGGTGTTCTCTACGAGGCGGAAGCGTTGGTTCCGGACGGAGAAGCTATACCACTTATGGTCATCTGGGTCTGCCTGGTTCCCCCAGCGGGTGACGTGCTGGAACAGGTAGCGGTCTTCCCACGCGGGGTTCTCCTGTGCGAGGAGTGGGACGAGGCTGCGACCCTCGAAGAAGTGGTCCTGCGGCAGCTGTGCGCCGGCGAGCTCTGCGAAGGTAGGGAGGATGTCCAGGTAGCGGGCGGGCCATTTGACGAAGAGAGGGGCACGCACGCCGCCTTCGTCAACACATCCCTTCATGCCTTTCATGTTGGCATTATAGGTCATCATGTCTTCACCAGATTTACTGGTGCCCAGCTTCTTCTGCGGTCTGCCTTCCAGGGTGTTCAGGCCGCTGCCGCCACGGGTCATCCCGTTATCAGAGGTAAAGATCACGATGGTGTTATCCGCGATGCCCCATTCCTCTAGCTTGGCGAAGAGGAGCCCCATGTTGAGGTCGAGGTGCTCGATCATGCCGTAGAATCCAGCTGCGTTTTTGCTAAACCCGAGGTCCTGGAACTTTTGCTGATACGCAGGTGGGGCGATAAAGGGGCTGTGCGGTGCGTTAGGGGAGAGCAGGGCAAAAAACGGTTCGTCCTGGTCCTTTACTTCCTTTACCCAGCCGAGCGTGGCTTGGAACAGGACGTCGGTGCAGTAGCCCTGCGTCTTGACGAAGGTGCCGTTCTGTTTAAAGACGGGGTCAAAGTAGGAGTTGTCCGGGACATCGGAGCCAGATCCAGGGCAGCGCTGCCCGATGCCTCCTGCACCATGGATGAAGACTTCCTCGAATCCACGCTTCTCTGGCTGGTAGTCGGGTTCATCACCGAGGTGCCACTTACCAAAGTAGCCAGAGGTATAGCCCGCGGGCTGCAGGACCTCTGCGATCGTGGTGGCCTGTAGGTTAAGGCGTTCCCGCTCAAAGATGGTGTGAGTGACGCCATTACGGATGGAGTGGCTACCGCTCATGAGTCCGGCGCGGCTGGGGGCACAGGTAGATCCCATCATGAACCGGTCAAACCGGACGGAGCTGGCGTGCATGGCATCAAGGTGCGGTGTCTCGAGCCAAGGGTGACCATGGGCGCCTACCGCGGGGTACCCTTGGTCATCCGTCATGACGAGGATAATATTAGGCTTGGAGCCAGCCATGGGGACGGCGCTAGCAATCCCCGCGATGAGCGCGGATAGGGCGGTGACGTGGAGGAGGGATCTAAGTATCATCATCTACAGATGGTACGAGCTGGATGCAGGAATGTTTACAAGAAACTTCACTTTCTAGTAACGAGTCAGGTAGGGCAAAACACAGGGAGCGCTGGCACTGGGCTTTATGAGGCATCTTGCCTCCCGAATTTATCGAGGGTAACTATTCAGGTGGGGTGCACGGAGAGCTTAACCGCTAAAAATCGCTAAATTACGCTAAAAAAGAGGCACTCGAACCAGTATGTCAGTACATCCTCGCATTACGGGCAATGGAAACATATTACACTTCTTTCAAAAGCTCTCTGATCGTATTTGAATGAATCAGAATAGTCGCAACATCGTCATCAAAGAATCGCCGCCCGCTTTCATTTTCTCCTACACCTTCCGCAGAGCAGACTACAGG
>CAYWAG010000319.1:0-2717 GCA_964455925.1 uncultured Verrucomicrobiales bacterium
CTAAAAGGCTCTAGAAGAGAGACCCTTGGTTCGGGGGAACCTTCTAGGAGGCAGAGATCCGGGCATTACGTGACGCTCAGTTTATCTCAGGCGCTGATAAGCTCCAATGGCTGGAGGAGATGAACCTGTTGTTCGCAGAGAGAAACAAGACCCAGGAAGCTGCGGTGATCGGAGAGGAGTCACCAAAAATATCTCAAAAAAGTTCTATGAAATAAAAGTGATTCTCGTTTAGTTCTGGAGGGAGGAGAGCCTGCGAGAGTCTGACATTGCCCCAAATCAGGGGCGAGGCATCTGGGTTTCTCTCTGTAAATAGCACCTGACTGAAGTCATTATGATAAATCGCGTTTATGTCGAAAAGAAAGAAGCGTTCGCTCGTGAGGGAGCGATCTTACTCACGGAGCTGAGCACTAGCCTGTCGATCCAGACTGTGGAGCGGGTTCGCATCCTCCAGAGATATGATGTCGAGGGTCTCAGTGCAGATGCCTTTGCGCAGGCCTGTGAGACAGTGTTCTCTGAGCCGCAGGTGGACTCCTTTAGCCCTGATCTCGTGAGTGAGAGCGCAGACTACACCGTCTTTGCCGTGGAGTACCTGCCAGGCCAGTTCGACCAACGCGCAGATTCCGCCGCGCAATGTCTGAAGATCCTAACCGCACAGGATGGTGCTGTCGTGGCTCACGCTGTCGTCTATGTCTTAGAGGGTGCTGTGGCTCCAGAGGAGCTAGCCGCCATCAAGCAATACGTCATTAACCCCGTGGACTCCCGTGAGGCGAGCATGGATCTGCCTACCAGCCTGATTAAGGATGCAGCGGTCCCCGCTGATGTCGCCGTGCTGGACGGCTTTACCACGGCCTCAGAGAGCGCCCTCGCAGAGATGGCGAGCGGGTTCGGGCTGGCGATGCCGCTGGTGGACCTCGTGCATATTCAGACCCAGTTTCGCGATAAGGAGGAGCGCGACCCGACCATCACCGAGCTTAAGATGCTGGACACCTATTGGTCTGACCACTGCCGTCACACCACGTTTTTAACCGCGCTCGACCGCATCGAGTTTGCCGACGGATGCCCACCGTCCTTTGCGGCTGCCTATGCCAGTTACCAGCAGGCGCGTGAGGTCGTCTATGGCGCGGATACACCACGCCCAGAGACGATGATGGATATGGCATGTATCGCCATGAAGGAGCTACGCAAGACCGGCGAGCTCGATAACCTAGAGGTGTCCGAGGAGATCAATGCTGCCTCCATCGAGGTGCAGATCGAGGTCGATGGTAAGCCAGAGGACTACCTCGTCATGTTTAAGAACGAGACGCATAACCACCCCACAGAGATCGAACCCTTTGGTGGTGCCGCGACCTGCCTGGGCGGTGCGATCCGTGACCCGCTTTCTGGGCGCTCCTACGTTTACCAAGCGATGCGTGTGACCGGGGCGGCAGATCCTACTGTGCCGTATGACCAAACTATGCCTGGTAAGCTCCCGCAGCGTAAGA
The DNA here is from genome assembly GCA_964455925.1 of uncultured Verrucomicrobiales bacterium. Taxonomy (GTDB): domain Bacteria; phylum Verrucomicrobiota; class Verrucomicrobiia; order Verrucomicrobiales; family Akkermansiaceae; genus WTJZ01. The sequence goes on from CAYWAG010000319.1 coordinate 1,482, forward strand.
TTTGTGTCGGAGCTGCGGAGGGATACTCCAGCTATGGTAACCAGATCGGGCTTGCCACCGGTGATGTTGCCGAGGTTTACCACCCGAACTTTGTCGCGAAGCGCATGGAGATCGGGGCGGTCGTGGCGGCAGCGCCTAAGAAGAACGTCTTCCGTGGGGCACCCGCCACAGGCGATGTCATCCTCCTAATGGGCGGACGCACCGGACGTGACGGTGTAGGCGGCGCCACGGGCTCCTCTAAGGAACACACAGAGACCGCCCTCGATAACTCTGCAGAGGTGCAGAAGGGAAACCCTCCGGTAGAGCGTGCCCTCCAGCGCTTATTCCGTAACCCAGATCTCGCTCCTAAGATTAAGGTTTGTAATGACTTTGGTGCCGGTGGTGTCTCTGTCGCGATCGGGGAGCTAGCCCCTAGCCTTATCATTGACCTCGACCAAGTCCGTAAGAAATACGATGGACTAGATGGCACCGAGATTGCGATCTCTGAGTCCCAAGAGCGGATGGCTGTGATCGTAGATCCTGCCGATGTGGACTACTTCATCGCAGAGGCGGATAAGGAGAACCTAGAGTGTTATAAGGTCGCTGATGTGACTGACTCCGGGCGACTAGTGATGACCTGGCGTGGTAAGGTCATCGTGGACCTTGAGCGTGAGTTCCTCGATACCAATGGAGTCCAGCAAACCGCGCAAGCCCAGATCACCGCCCCTGACGTAGCTGCCAGCCCACTGGGGCAGGTCTCTAGCGAACTCATCGCAGATGCTAGCGGCTCCCTGTCCGACCGCTTCCTAGCGATGGCTGGGAACCTGAACTTCGCCTCCCAGAAGGGGCTGAAGGAGCGCTTTGACGGCACTATTGGCGCAGGCACCGTCCTCCACCCTCTAGGGGGGCACACGCAGCTCACCCCACCAGATGCCATGGTCGCTAAGATCCCCGTCCTGGGTGGCGAGACAAACCACGCGACCTACATGTCCTGGGGCTATAACCCACGCATCGCTAGCTGGAGCCCCTTCCACGGTGCCGTATACGCCGTGACGCAGTCCGTCGCCCGCATCGTCTCTACCGGTGGTCGTCTGGCAGATATTCGTCTCACCCTGCAGGAATACTTCGAGAAGCTCGGGCAGGATGCCTCCCGCTGGGGTAAGCCTGTCGCCGCCCTCCTGGGTGCCCTCCACGTACAGCGCGCCCTACGCATTGGTGCCATCGGGGGGAAGGACAGTATGTCAGGGACATTTAAGG
>CAYWAG010000320.1:0-2676 GCA_964455925.1 uncultured Verrucomicrobiales bacterium
GACTATAAGGGATAATATGATGAACTCATGAATTATCGCCGTAATGTGAGTTACATTTAAAAAACGCAATTTCGGGCGTGAGGTTTACGTGTGCATACCGTATCGATGGCGGTATGAACGAGATTATCGCGAATGAAGATGAGATCCATGCGGCTCTGGAGCGGATAGCAGAGCAGTTACGCCCTGTTGTGGCTGGGCAGACGACAGCCTTTATCGGGCTGAAGAGCGTGGGGGATATGGTCGCGGAGCGGCTGGTGACCTTACTGGCAGAGGATGATACGGCTACGCTGCTACTGGGGGCGCTAGATGTCTCCCTATATCGCGATGATCTGACGCGCTTTACTGATAACCCATCGCTGCAGGGGACGGAGATCGACTTTGATCTGGATGATACGCATGTGATCCTGGTGGATGATGTGCTCTACACGGGGCGCACTGTGCGCGCGGCGTTAGATGCGATCACAGATTACGGGCGCCCTAGTAAGATCGAGCTAGCGATCCTAGTGGATCGTGGGGGGCGTGAGCTACCCATCCACCCGAATTACGTAGGGATAAATCTTGCACCCTCGGCGGCAGGGAATATCAAGGTTTCCCTAGGAGGTGAGGAGGAGAGTGTCTCCCTCACGTAGGATTCGTCCCTCCTTAGATCGCTTACTCGTATTTCTCCCCCCTTATCCCTATATAAGCAGATGGCGCGCAAAGACTTACTCGATATCTCCTCCCTTACGCAGGAGGAGCTCATGACTCTCTTAGATAACACCGTGCAGATGAAGGATGTCTTCACCCGGTCGGTCAAGAAGGTGCCCCCGCTCCGAGGGCGCACTGTGCTCATGCTCTTCTATGAGAACAGCACCCGCACCTCTACCTCCTTTGAGATCGCCGCTAAGAGGCTCTCCGCCGATGTCACGAACTTTGACATCAACACCTCCTCTGTCCGCAAGGGCGAGTCCGTCCGTGAAACCATAGAGACCCTAGAGGCCATGCGCTGTGAATACGTAGTCGTGCGTCACCCGATGGCTGGGTTTGCTAAGACACTGGCATCTATGACCGGAATGTCCGTGATCAATGCGGGAGACGGACGCCATGCACACCCCACGCAGGCATTACTAGACGCCCACACGATCCGGGAGGCGATGGAACGTCCAGACCTCCGCGGGAAGCGTGTCATCATTGCGGGGGATGTCCTGCACAGCCGGGTAGCACGCTCCACCAGCACGATCTTTACCCGCTTAGGCGCCGAGGTCGCCTTCCTCGGCCCAGGCTCGCTCCTGCCAAAGACGAGCCCCTACCCGCACTTCACCTCCTATGAGGAGGCGATGGCATGGGGACCAGATGTCATGTACCTCCTCCGCGTCCAAATGGAGCGCCAAACCGCCCCGTTCTACCCTTCTAACAGCGAGTACCACCGCCTCTACGGTGTCACCAGTGAGCGTCTCCAGCACCTCGCCGGGGAGGGCATCTATATCATGCACCCAGGGCCCTTTAACCGTGGTGTGGAGATCTGTGATGCCGCGGTAGAATACGAGCGCAGCCTCATTAATACCCAAGTAGAGAACGGCGTCGCTGCCCGCATGTCCGTGCTCTACAGCCTTAAGCCCCAGGTCGCCAGCTTCTCGTAGCGAAGGGGGCCTCCCTGTTAGCGTAACTGTTCAGTTTGGCGGATCAGGCATTTGCGTGATGCATTTTCCCCTTGACTACGATCTAATTCGTATTACGAGTTAATTCGTAATGAGTGCGAAAAATCTACCGACGAATGCCGAGCTGGCGATATTGAACATCCTATGGAGTAAGGGGAAGGCGACTGTGAAGCAGATCCACGAGGAGTTAGACTCGGGGAAAGGGTATACGACTACCTTGAAGTTCGTGCAGATTATGCGGGAGAAGGGGATGGTGGAGCGTGAGAGTGAATCGCGGCCGCACCTTTACTCTGCGGTCGTGGAGCAGTCGCAGACGGAGAAGTCGTTGATTTCGACCTGGATGGGTAAGCTCATGGGAGGCAGCGCGGCCTCTCTAGCGATGAAGGCGCTGGGGAGCAGCCAGGTCACGAACGAGGAGGTGAGCGAGCTGCGCTCGCTCCTGGACAGCATCGAGGAGGAGAACAACAACACCCCACGTTAAGACCATGCCTCCATTTCTTCAGTTTGACTACGTGGCTCAGCTCTGTTGGGCACTGCTCTGTGCGACCGTGGTAGGGAGTGCGCTGATGCTTGCCTGTTGGGTGATCGGGAAATGCGTTCGCCACAAGGGGGCGCAGTATACCCTTCTGCTCGCGAGCCAGCTCAGTGGGGTTCCGCTTCTCGTGGCATGTCTCATCTTTTCGACGCCGTTTCTGGAGCGTCCGCAGGTGGAGGCTCTCACTGCTGAGAAGGGCGAGGTGCTCGTCTCTAAGGAGGCCGTCTCTGATGCTTCGCCAGTGATGCCGCCCGTGCGTGAGGTCGTAATCATGCAGGCTGACCGCCCAGTGAGCGCTCCGATATTATCACAGACATCGGAGCCAGAGTCTGCTGAGCAGGCAGATTCAAACTGGTTCGGATGGCTCCCCAGCATTGAGCGCTTGCGAGGTTGGACGCAGCGATATGCGGGGTATGCAGGCTTGGTATGGGGATGTGGGATCGTGGTGTTGACCTTACGCTGGGTCGTCTCTGCAGTAGGGCTCCGGAGGCTCCGCACGCAGGG
>CAYWAG010000321.1:0-2667 GCA_964455925.1 uncultured Verrucomicrobiales bacterium
GAGTTAGTCGATGTGGACGCCCTCACCCAGAGCGAGCTCATCCGTAATACGAACCTCATCAGCACCGCCGCATTTATCCCGAGCACCGTGGTGGCGTATCTCCTGAACCGTGCCTTTGTCTTTACCCCTGGGCAGTTAAGCCCGCGGATGGAGTTCGCGGCATTTATGGTCATCGCGCTCATAAGTTATATCCTGGGGCTGGTCGGCACGGATGTTCTTATGCGCCAGTATGGGGCGAGCAGTTTAATCGGAAATTTAACTTTTGGAATCCCCTCGATTCTGGTGAACTTTCTCTGTCGGAAGTTTTTGATCTTTAAGCGCTAATCCATCTACTACCCTCCCGCACCTCGCATGACCTCAGAGCCACTCACCACCATCACCTTCCTGGGCAGCGGCACCTCCACCGGTGTGCCGGTGATCTCCTGTGACTGCGAGGTATGCACCTCTACCGACCCGCGTAATAACCGCACCCGCTCCTCTATCTATCTCCAGGGGCCACATACCCAGCTCCTGATCGATACCGGCCCAGACCTCCGCCTGCAACTCCTCCGCGAGGGGCTCACGAATGCCGATGCCCTCCTCTACACCCACGGGCATGTCGATCATACCGCCGGGTTTGATGAGACGCGCGCGTTTTGCTGGCGGCGCGAGGATCGGCTCCCCGTTCATGCCTCCGCAGACACGCTCCAGATTTTGGGCGAGATGTTCCCCTGGGCCTTTGACCCCACTAACACGAACCAAGGGTATGTGCGCGCGCGGGGGATCGAGTTTACCGACAGCTTCCAGATCGGGGACTTTCACATCACCCCGTTTCCCGTCGTGCACGCCTCGGTCGCGACGCATGGGTTTAAGATCACGCTCCCCAGTGGGCAGAGCCTGGCATATGCCTCTGACATTAAGAGGCTGCCGGAGGAGCAGTATGACCTCGTCGCCAGCTGCGATGTCCACATCCTAGACGGTCTCCGCCTCCTAGAGCACCCCTCGCATATGACCCTCTCAGAGGCCTGCGCCCTCGCAGATACCCTCCAGAGCCCTCTCACCTACCTCACGCACCTGTCACACGAGGTCGACTATGCGCGCGAGAGCGCCCAGCTCCCTCCGCAACGCCTGCTCGCCTACGATGGACTCCAGCTCCATCTCTAACCCCTCTCGCCTTCCTATCAGCCTTCCTATGATTCCCCGCCTTCTCCTACTCCTCTGCGCGACTCTCGCCCTGCCGCTCTGCGCCCTCAGCCCAGAGCGCACCGTAGTCGTGTATAACAGCGCCCTGCCAGAGTCCGTAGCTGTCGCGCAGCACTACCAGTCCCAGCGCGGTATCCCAGACAACAACATGATCCCGCTCAAATGTGGCACCGCCCGCACGGTTAGCCAACAGGTCTATAACAACCAGATCGCCCGCCCACTCAGTGCCGCCCTAAAGAAACGCGGCCTCTGGAAGCTCGGCCTGGGGGGGCGCGCCTCGGCTAAGGAGTTCGATGTCATCGTTACCATTTACGGCATCCCGCTGCGTATCCACGGCACGAAGGTCCCCGTAAAGGTCACCCGCAAGGACGGCACCGAGGCCACGGTCATGCGTAACCGCCCGCATAAGGAGGCTGATGCCGCCAGTGTGGACAGTGAGCTCGCCCTGTTAGGCACGGGGAAATATGAGCGCATCGGTCCGCAGCGGAACCCTTTTTACCGCTCGCCCTTCTCCTACTCCCTCGCCCCAGACCGTTCCTTCACCCTTGTGGGGCGGATCGACGCTGCCACCCCAGCTGTCTGTATGCGCATGATCGATGACGCCATCGCGGTAGAGCGCACCGGGCTGTATGGGAAGGCCTACCTAGACCTCGCTAAGAAAGGCGGCGGCTACGTCTCTGGAGACACCGGCATCCTCGCCATCCGCACGCGTAACCATCAGCACGGCATCCCTAGTATCCTGGACCAGCAGAAGGATGTCTTCGTCACGAACTACCCCCTGCCAGATGCCGCCCTCTACTTCGGCTGGTACCGCCCAAACATTGCCGGTGCCTTTCAGAACCCCGCCCTCCGGCTGAAGCGCGGTAGCATCGCCGTGCACCTCCACTCCTTTAGTGCTGCCGACCTCATGAAGCCAGGCAAGCACTGGTCTGGTCCGCTCCTCACTAAGGGTGCCGCCGTGACGCTGGGCAATGTGTTCGAGCCCTTTCTGCATGGCACCACCGACTTTAACTCCTTTCACGAGCGCCTGCTGAGTGGTGCCACCGTCATAGAGAGCGCCTGGTATGCTACCCCCTACCTCTCCTGGCACACCGTCGTGCTGGGGGATCCCCTCTACCGTCCCTTCCTTCACCGTCGCGCCGCCACCGCGCCAGATCTGTACTACGAGAAGCTGCGCACCCTCGCTCCGCATGACTCCCCGCGTAGCTGGAGCCAGCTCACCGCCCTCGCGGACACGACTGGCATCGCACTCTATAATGAGGTCGCCGGCCTCGCTAGGATGTCGAACCCCGCCTGCCTCGGAGACTTCGCCGCCGCTTACCGAAAGGCGCGTAGCGCCGACGAGCGGGTCGCCAACATTCTCCACCAGATCCGTCACCACCGCGAGCAGGGTAACGTCCCCGCCGCCCTCTCCCTGATCGATCAACACCTCCCCCAGCTCCAAGGGCAGCCCGCCGCCGCCGCCCTGCGCGCCATCCGTAACAT
>CAYWAG010000322.1:0-2658 GCA_964455925.1 uncultured Verrucomicrobiales bacterium
CCTTCTACCTTATCGAGGAAGTCTTGCTTAATCTGGGACATCGTCCACAGCATCCCGTCGAGTTCCGCCTTCAGGTCGTCAGAATACTTGCCTGCTTCTTTTTGCTCGATGATGACAGGCTTGAGCCGCTTAATTTGCTCGTGAATCTTTAGGAGGTCACGAATGGCGTAGGGATACTTCTCGGTGACGAACTTACCATCAAGCTCGGTGAACGCCTCATAGGGTGAGGGCGTCTTAAGAACCTCGCCGATGAAGAGCCTGTTGGCAGGCTTCCGGTTAATGACGGAGATGAAGGTGGAGTAGGCTGAGTTCCCGTAGCACTGCACGGCGGCTTTCCCCAAGGTCGAGCCACTGACAATTTTATAGCTGTCAATGTTAGCATATCCGGCACAGCTACCAGGGAGGGCTGCGGGCTGGGCCTTGCGCTCGGCGATCCGGGCGAGGCGGGCCTCCTCCCGGCGGCGCTTAGCCGCGTCTAGATCCGCCAGGCGCTGCTCCTCCGCGCGCTTAGCCTCCAGCTCTTGCGTGGTGATGATAGCTTTCCCTACTTGATCTTGGAGCCCTGTGGCGTGCCCGGCTTCATCGTAGAGATTACTGGGGCTTTCATCTAGGAATACTTCTTCCGCCTGCGTAGTGCATGCGAGTAATGCCAGATAGAGAGGTAGCTTGTTGATCATATGGAACGCAAAAGAGGAGAGAGATGAAGTGGGTGCGGCTTATCCTTGTTGCCAGACTCCGAAGTTACGGTATTTATCGTAGCGCTCCGCTAGGAGTTGGTCTGTGGGGAGCTGTTGGAGAGCCTGGATCTCGCGGACGAGCACCTCCTTTAGCGAGGCACAAGCGGCCTCCGTGTTACGGTGTGCACCGCCGCGAGGCTCTTCTACGACTCCGTCAATGACGCCAAGGTCTTGCAGATCAGGGGCGGACATTTTCATTGCCGATGCAGCCTTCTCGGCGTGCTTACGGTGCTTATAGAGGATAGCGGCACACCCCTCTGGGCTGATGACCGAGTAGTAGGAGTTCTCCATCATCAGGAGACGGTCTGCGATCCCGATGCCGAGGGCACCACCAGAGCCACCTTCCCCGAGGACGACGGCAACGACGGGGACCTTGAGGTTCATCATGTCGCGAAGGTTACGGGCGATCGCCTCTGAGATGTTACGCTCCTCTGCGCCGATGCCAGGGAACGCCCCAGGAGTGTCGATAAACGCGACAAAGGGGAGGTTAAACTTCTCTGCCAGCTGCATGAGGCGCAGGGCCTTACGGTAGCCCTCTGGGTGGGCGCTACCGAAGTTACGAAGAAGGTTTTCCTTTGTGTCACGGCCTTTTTGGTGTCCGATGACGACACACTGCACTCCTCCGATGGTGGCAAAGCCTCCTGGCATGGCATTATCATCGCCAAACATGCGGTCTCCGTGGAGTTCGGTAAAGTCCTCGGCGATTTCGCTGAGGTAGTCGAGCATGAAGGGGCGCTGAACGTGGCGCGCGATTTTGACACGCTCCCAGGCGGAGAGGTTGTCATAGATTTCATCCTTTGTTTGCTTGAGCTTCTCCTGCATGGCGGCTAGCTCAGGACTGAGGTCAATGTTTTGTACTCCAAGCTCGTCTTGAAGTTTCTTAATCTTATCTTCTAGCTCGAGGATGGGCTTTTCAAAGTCTAAAGGTTGGTGGGAACTCATAGGAGGAAAATTATTGAGAGGGTTATGAAGGAGGTAGGTAGAGAAAGCAAGGCTTTTCCCTAAGGGGGGGGCGAAGGTGGTGGGACAGGCTATTGGGGGGCTAGTTACTCTTCTACAGAGTTATCGGTAGGCGCTGGGTCTGCCACTGCAACGGGGGGCTGGGTAGGTGTCGGTAGGGGCGCGGTCAGAGTGATGAGCTGTGGAGGGCTAAGGGGGATTTCTTGGCGGTCTGGGGTGCGGTAGATGTTATATGCCAGCGGGACGACCGTGCAGCGTAGTGTGGGGTCTTCCGTAGCCCCCTCCATCGTGGCGTGTAGGAGGGTGGCGCAGTGCTTAGCCTTCTCTAGCGTCATGAGGTCTCCCTCTTGGAAGTAGTGCTGGGCGCCTTGCGCCGCCGTGGGGATGAGGTAGTCGATGTAGAGTGGGTATGGACTGCTGAGCTCGTTCTCACCGGACTTAATGAAGGCTCTAGCCTTCACGAGTAACCCAGGGTAGAGGAGGTCGGTCTGCTTTAGCGGGCGAACGGAAATGATGCGGAATTCACCACTGAGATAGCGAAAGACGGGGATTTTGTCGTAGTTCGTGATGTATCCTCGGATGAGGGTGTTATTGATCTGGGCCTTTTGGTCGGCGGGCAGATCATAGAAGGCTTCGAAGAGGTATTGGGGGGATGCCTCGCGAGCAGTAGGGGCGGTCAGTGGTGTAAAGCGCTCGATATCACCGACAAACCCGATCTTATTAAGGAAGCGATAGTTCCCAGGCTTCTCGGGGAAATTAAAGAGGTAGAAGCAGCCCGCCCAGGTGAAGATGGAGAAGATTGCCGCCACAAGCATGGCGATGATCCACCAAAGGATTTTGGGGATCGAGAAATCATCTGGTCTGTAGGCGGGGGTGCTCATGCGCTAGGGGCGTATGCGTTAGAGGGAGGGTGAGGGGGCAGAGCTTAGGAGTCTGCTAGCTCGCTTTCGCAAGCCTCACC
>CAYWAG010000323.1:0-2646 GCA_964455925.1 uncultured Verrucomicrobiales bacterium
GGTCTCTGCACTGCAGCGGGAGGGGTATCGGACGACTTGCATTGGTGGGGTGGGGTTCTTTAATCAGCAGAATGCGCTGAGCCGGGTCTTTCCGAGCCTGTTTCAGGAGAGTTATTGGTCGCCAGAGATGGGGGTGACGGGGGCGGAGTCCACCCGAGTGCAGGTGGATCTGGCTTGCGAGCGCCTGGCCACTCTGCCGCCGGGGCAGCGCTCGTTCCTCTACCTGAATGTGAGTGCGATCCATCAGCCGAACTGCCATTATCTGGGGCAGGCGAAAGATAGTCTGGAGAGCCATGCGGCGGCGTTGCGCTACGTGGATGGGTGCCTGTCGCCGTTGATCGAGGCTCTGCGGGCGCGGGGGACCTTTCTGATTATATGCTCGGATCATGGGACGCTCTATGGTGAGAATGGCTTTACGGGGCACCGGGTAGGGCATGAGGCTGTTTACACGGTGCCCTATGCTCACACATATCTCACTGTATGACCGATTTCCGCTCCCTGCTCTCTGAAGATCTCTACCAAGGGTACTCCTACGGCTATCCGCACAAGACCGCTTACCGTCCGCTGGATCCTCCGGTGGAGCTGGCTCCGCATTGGCAGCAGGAGGATCTGACGAACCTCTTTCTCTACCTGCATATCCCCTTCTGCGAGATGCGCTGCGGGTTCTGTAATCTCTTTACCACCACGCATCCGCAGGCGGATTTGGTGACGCAGTACTTGCAGGGGCTGGATCGGCAAATGGGGATGATGCGTTCGATCTTGGACGGGGCGCACTTTTCGCAAGTGGCCTTTGGGGGTGGGACGCCGTCGTTCCTGTCCTGTGGGGAGATCGAGACGCTGTTTGCGTCGATCGAGCGGCACTTTGGGGCACTCACTCCTGGGGTGCCGATGTCGTTCGAGACCTCGCCCGCCACGGTCTCAGAGGAGAAGCTGAGGTTGCTGCGGGAGCTGGGTGTGACGCGGTTGAGCATCGGGGTGCAGAGCTTTATCGAGTCCGAGACGCGGGCGCTGGGGCGTCCACAAAAGCGCGAGACCTTGCTACGAGCACTGGAGCTGATCCGGGGGGCGGAGTTCCCGCTCTTTAATATCGATCTCATCTACGGGGTGGAGGGGCAATCGGTGCGCTCATGGATGGAATCGCTGCAGACTGCCGTGTCTTATGGCCCGCAGGAGCTGTATCTCTATCCGCTCTACGTGCGCCCGCTGACCGGGCTGGGACGGATGGAGCGGCTGCCCTCGGATCAGCGCCCGCTGTTGTATGAGGCCGCGCGCAACTACTTGCTCTCCCAGGGCTATGAGCAAATCTCGATGCGGCTCTTTAGGCATCACACCGCGCCCGTGCCGGCGGGGCAAGGCGCGATCCACTGTTGCCAAGAGGATGGCATGGTGGGCCTAGGCGCGGGGGCGCGATCTTATACGCGTGATCTGCATTATAGCTCGGAGTATGCCGTGGGGCGTAAGGGGATTTTATCGATCCTGCAGGGGTATCTGGAGCAGTCTGATGCCAGCTTCTTACAGGCCCAATATGGGTGCCTGCTCACAGAGGATGATCGCCGGCGTCGTTACCTGATTAAGTCGCTCCTGCGCCGTGAAGGAGTGGACAGGGCGGGCTTCGTGGCAGAGTTTGGCACCTCGGTGGAGCAGTGCTTCGCTCCTGAGCTGACGGAGCTGGACGCGGCGGGAATGCTGATCCAGGGCGCGGAGCACATTACCCTGCGCCCCGAGGTCTTCTTATATTCAGACCTCATCGGCCCCGGGCTGACGTCCCAGAGCATCACCGAGAAAATGTCAGGCTATGAACTCACCTAGATGGAATCTCCTCTACCGTGGTTCGCTCTCCAGCTGTAACTACGCCTGCACCTATTGCCCCTTTGCCAAGACCGCGAACACAGCCGCGGAGCTGCGTGCTGATGCGCAGGAGCTCGATCAGTTTGTCGGCTGGGTAGGGCAGCAGCACCAACGGGAGGTCGGGGTGCTGATCACACCCTGGGGGGAGGCCATGATTCATCGGAGCTACCAGCGGGCACTACGCGATCTCAGCCTGATGCCCCATGTTTACCGGGCCGCCATCCAGACGAACTTATCGGGCAAGCTGGAGTGGCTGGCCGAGTGTGACCGAGAGACCCTCGCGCTGTGGGCGACCTTTCATCCCAGCCAAACGTCCCTAGATGCCTTCCTAGCGCAGTGCGCGCAGCTGGATGCGATGCAGGTGCAGTACTGCGTCGGGATGGTAGGGCTAAACGAGGATCTCCCCCTATTCCAACAGCTCCGCGCGCGACTGAACCCCTCGGTATATCTGTGGGCAAACGCCTATAAGGACGTTGCCGACTACTATACTGCCGACCAGGTAGATGCCTTTGCCCGCATCGATCCACAGTTCCCCGTGAATACGGTCAACCATCCCAGCGCGGGCCGGCCCTGCAATGCGGGGCATTCTACCTTCTCGGTCACAGGCAATGGCGATGTCACCCGCTGCCACTTTATCAAGCAACACCTAGGGAACCTCTACACAGACGGCCTCACGGCTCTAGAGTCTCCCGCCCCCTACGCTTGCACGATGCCGACCTGCGATTGCCACATCGGCTACATCCACATGCCCCATCTGGAGCAACAGGTCGTCTACGGAGACCATCTCCTAAACCGGAT
>CAYWAG010000324.1:0-2632 GCA_964455925.1 uncultured Verrucomicrobiales bacterium
AGTCATGACTATGCAGTCGCTATCCAGGAGGGAGCCACGCATGTTCGCGTGGGTTCTGCGCTCTTTGGGGCGCGTTCCTATGCCTAAGTTCCTATGGTTACGGCATATCGAGAAACAGCGGAGAACGTACGGGCGCAACTGCGCGCGGCGGAGATCGATGTGGAGTCCTTTATCCAGCCTTTGCGCCCTTGTGCCATTGATCGGTGTCGCGCGACGTGCTGTTATGATGGGGTGTATCTGACTCCGGAGGAGGCGGCTGGAGTCCGGCACCTGGCGCAGGAGCAGAAAGAGCGCCTCGCGGCTTACGGTCTGAGCTTGCCGCCAGAGCCGGTCGTGTCGGTGCGCGGGGGGCAGGGCTATAAGACGGCAGTGCGTTCTGCCGAGCCAGGTGAGTTAGCGGCAGATTACCCTACACACTTTCCGCAGACGCGCTGTGTCTTTCTGGATCGCCAGGGGTATTGTGGTCTCCAGCGCTGGTCGATGGAGGAGGGGCGGGGGGATTGGTTTGATAAGCCTCTCACGTGCTGGATTCATCCTGTTGCGCTGTTACCGCGCAGTAGTGAGCGCGCTAAGCCGCGCCTGACGCTGCACTCCGCTGCCTCTGATCCCCAGCAGGGCGAGGGGTACCCCGGCTTTGCCTCCTGCACACATTGTGGCAGAGCTGAGCCAGGTGGACTGCCCGCATACGAGGTACTAGAGGCGGAGCTCACGCAGCTGAGCTTACTCTCAGGGCGTGACTTACTGGGGGAGATCCAGCAGGCGCTGTAAAGCTAAAGCGGGGGAGGGGGAGTAATCGCCCCCACAACGTGATGCGCACGCACTGGCTGTGGGCAGTGCCGTAACACCATGCATCCCTCTACCGTAAAAAAGCTAAAAAACAATTAGCGCATTTCTACGCTGTGGCGTAGGAGTGGAGGAACCAGAACTTTTAATCTATATCACACATGTCTAGGAAACGAATTGTAATCGTCGGCGCAGGACCTGGAGGCTTGGCCGCAGGAATGATCCTGGCTCATCGCGGCTTTCAGGTCACCATCGTCGAGAAGGACGCTAAGATCGGCGGGCGGACTGCGGAGATCAAGCTCGGGGAGTATTCCTTCGATACCGGCCCGACCTTCCTACACCAGAAGTTCACCCTAGACGAGACCTTCGCAGAGGCTGGCAGAGAGGCGTCTGATTATCTCGACCTGATTAAGCTCGACCCCATGACGAAGCTTACGTGGGGAGACATCTCACTGGAGACAACCTTTGACCAGGACCGCATGGCGGCAAACATCGAGGAGTCCTTCCCAGGGCACTCAGAAGGGTTCCGCCGCTTTATGGAGGATCACGCTGTGAAGTTACAGAAGATCTACCCCGTGCTCCAGAAGCCCTACCATAAGATCTCTGCCTTTTGCCGTAAGGAGCTCCTGAAGGTCTTTCCCTACATTGCGACTACAGACACTGTCGTCGATGTGCTGGATCGCTACTTCCCAGATGATAACCTGAAGCTCGCCTTTACCTTTCAGTCAAAGTACCTGGGGATGTCTCCCTGGAAGTGCCCGGCGCTCTTTACCATTCTGTCCTACACGGAGTACCGTTATGGGATCTACCACACCACTGGAGGGCTCTGTAAGATCCCAGAGGCGATGGCTAAGGTGTTTGCAGAGGAAGGCGGCGAACTGCGCCTAAACGCTCCTGTGGATAAGGTCCTGTTCGATGGGCTGCAGGCAGTAGGCGTAAAGCTGCAGTCTGGTGAGGAACTGCATGCTGATCATGTTGTCATGAATGCGGACTACGCTCAGGCTATGCATACGATCATGAACGGCTTTGGTAAGACAGAGCCCCAGCTCCGTAGTAAGAAATACTCATGCTCCACCTTTATGCTCTACCTCGGACTGGATACGATCTATGAGGATGAGCCACACCACCACATTATGTTTGCCGATGACTATCAGCAGAACATTGATGAGATTTCTGGCGAGGAGACGGTCTCTGATGATATGTCGATCTACATTCGGAACTCCTCTATCACAGATAAGACAGTGGCGCCAGAGGGGCACTCACAGCTCTACATTCTGGTTCCTACCATTAACTGCCGCCATGGCATGAATTGGGAGGAGACGAAGCAGGAATACCGCGACAAGGTGCTGGACCGGATCGAGCAACGCACCAGCATGAAGGATCTGCGCTCACACATCGTGGAGGAGGCGATCTACACGCCTGATACTTGGCGCGATAGCGGTATTTTTATGGGCGCGACCTTTAACCTCGCGCACACCATCGACCAAATGCTCTACTTCCGCCCACATAATAAGCTGAGCGGATACGATAACCTCTTCCTAGTAGGTGGCGGCACGCACCCAGGCAGTGGTTTACCCACGATCCTAGAGTCCGCCCGGATTAGCTCAAACCTCATCTGTGCTGAGGAGAACGTCCCCATCCCTCACGACATCAACATCGCGACAGAAATCTTAAAGGAGCCAGCGTAAGCACCGTAACCAGGTTCGCTGGACTGTGTCTTACGGCGACTACCACACAATGGGTGCGAACTTAGTAGCAGAGCATTCCACTCAAGGATAGCTGTCAAACTTCGCAACAAGGTCTCCCCTATCGGGGAGACCTATCCGCGAAGTTTCTTGTGATAATGCTA
>CAYWAG010000325.1:0-2611 GCA_964455925.1 uncultured Verrucomicrobiales bacterium
CATATACGGGATGGATCCCAGTAGCCCAAAGCTGATCCAGCTCAGCCCCACCATGATCAGCCCCTCCCGCTTAGGTAACTCCTGCGCCCGCTGCCCCAGCAGGGCCAGCACCAGCCCCAGCCCAGAGGCACACGCCGCCCCGATAAAGAGAGCCCCGTCAGGATGCCGCTCCACGAGCAGCCCAAACCCTCCACACACCGCCATCGCCACCCCTTGTAGGAGGAGTAACAGCCCTAATAGTCTAACAATGATCCGATACTTCACTTTAGTAACTTCACGAACTTCTTACGCCCCCCTTTGCTCACCATCGCGTATAGGATATCCCCCGCATTCAGCACCGTCTTAGGTCCAGGGACATACGCCTCTGTGCGGTGCACCAGCCCGATGAGCACGCATGCCGGCGGCCACTCCACGTCTGAGACCGGCACGCCATCTACCGCCGCCCCTTCGCGCACCACCATCTCTATCACATCGTTATCGGAGTAGCTCCGCACGATGTGAAACTGATCATCCGTCAGGAAACGCTCGATGTCACGGCGCGTCGCCTCCCGGGGGCTAACCGCCGCCCGGATCCCCAGGTTCCGTCCCATCCGGCTGATCGTCCGCGCATAGTCCGCCCGGTGGATCAGCGTCAGGCACTTACGCGCGCCTAGGTGGTGCGCCTGTAGGCAGCTCATCACATTATCCTCATCAGAGACACTGGTCGCCACGAAGAAGTCCACCTCCCCGATCTGCTCATCACGGAGCTCATCCAGCATCGTGGCATCCGCATGAATAATCGTCGCCGTATCCAGCTGCTCGCTCAGGAACTCACAGCGTTCCTCCTCCTCCTCAAACACCCGGATCTGGCACCCAAACGCCTCCAACATCTTAGCCAGCGCAAACCCATACTCCCCGCCCCCAAAGATGGCGATCCGCAGGTCGCGCACCTCGCGTTGCATATGGATCACCCGCTTAGACAGCTCCTGCAGGCGCTTAGGCTCACCAAACACTGTCAGGATATCACGCTCCATAATGATCGTATCCGCCGTGGGGATAAAGCTCTCCCCCTTACGCTCCAGCAGCGCCACCCGCGTGTTCTCTGGGAACCGAATATCCTGTAGCGTCTGCCCCACGATGCCGCTCTTACTGCTCACTCGGAGCTGCTGCAGCTCGATCTTACCGCTCGCCAGCTCCTCCACCGCGATCGCATCGGGGTTCCGAATATATTTAGACAGCTCCAGCGCGCTGAGCTTCTCTGTGCTAAACAAGTGATCCAGATTAAAGTGCCCCCGATAGTCGAACAACCACTCCTCGCTCTGCAAGCGGGGGTGCATCCGACATAAGACCTCATTCACCCCCATCTGCTTCGCCATAGAGCAGCTCACAATGTTCACCGTATTATCGTTCGTCAGCGCGATAAAGAGATCGCACGCCTCTACATTCGCCTCGATCAACGTCGACGCCTTAGACCCATCCCCCAGGATCACCTTAGCATCCACCGCCTGCTCCAGCTCCATCGCCAGCTCCGCCTCCTGCTCGATCACACTGATCGAGTGCCGCTGCTGCGATAGCTCCTCCGCCAAGTACTTACCAATCTCTCCCGCCCCTACAATGATAATGTCCATAATCTGCTTCCCCATATGCTAAAGAAGCACAACACGGAGTGACGAGTGAAAAATGTTTCTATTCCAGGACTATCGCCCGGCAATCGGAGGCATAATCATGGATGTAAGAGACAGGTTCCCTTGTCGGACGCCCTTACATGCGGTGAGCTGATCACAAATATCCTTGAGCCGGCACGCCTCCCCCTGCACGAGGTAGACCTCATACACAAAGTCATTCTCGAGCAAGATACTCTGCGAGCTGATCACCTCGTCAATATTTGCACGTCTAATCTGGGCGAGTTCAGTCATTAATCCATATTTAGACTCATCATAGACTAATGTAATAGTGCCAGAGACCACCTCTGACCCAAGGTGGCTACCATCCTCCGTTAGAGCTTGGTTAATCATCTCTGAGATCGCCTGCGAGCGGCTTCTGAACCCCCGTTCCTCCCGGACATGATCTAAGGCCTCAAACACATCTGGCAGGAGCGAAATACTGATACGTCTCACTCTGCTATTACTCTCATCTGTGGCTTTCATTATCATCTAGCTGTTCTCGTATAGAGTTGTGCCACAGTGCTTCCATATAACATACCAACAGCGTAGGAAAGGCGAACCCTAGTCCCAAAAACAGTATGAAAAATGAAAAAAACACTCACACACTGCCATGCGCAGAAAGCAACTGTGTCTAGTGTAATTACGTAAATAAAGCCTACCAGTGTACCCCTTTAATAAAAATCGTACAAAAAAAATAAAAAGCTCATAATGGCAGGGTAAGCCCATGCATACAGAGTGGCCCTCGTGATGCTACCCTCGATTTGAGGGAGAAGTGAGAGTAGAGGGTTTCGTCGCCGTGCGCCCTGTGCTGCGGGGTGCTAAGGTCGACCGGTTCTCTCGGCGAGAGAACCCTTTTTCGTAGAAGCGACCATTGGTCGCTTCAGCCTATACGGTGGGGGAGCCTCATGACACCACACATTACGGCAGTAACTGTGGCATGAGCATCCTGCTCATGATCAACATCTATT
>CAYWAG010000326.1:0-2611 GCA_964455925.1 uncultured Verrucomicrobiales bacterium
ACGGTCTCGAGGGCTCCCCGACGCTGGCCGCGATGTTAGCGCTGCGTGAGTCCGAGCTTATCACAGAGCGCTTTTACGAGCGGCTCATGTGCTTTTTCCACCTCCTTAGCCTTCAGGTTCTTCTCCTCAGAGCGGTATTCCAGACGGAAGGCGAGAGACTTCTTATCCGCTGGGAGCTTCTCGCCCGATGGGTCGTAGAAGTGGTCAAAGCAGGTGAAGTTCACGAGGAGAGGCTGGTTTTGCTTACGGAGCGTCTCTGCAATCGCACCAGCGGAGACCTCCAGTGGGCACTCGAGCGCGATGTCGCGGGAGGAACCAGGGAACTTAGAGAGTTCGCTGGCCATACGCACGGATTGGCGATGTGGGGTCAGCTTGTTAATGTCGAGCTCTGCAAGGTAAACGGGAGCGGTGAGGTCGAACTCACGCTGCTGGCTGGGGTGCAGCTGCGCGAAGACCCCGATGTTCTTCCCGTTGACATGAATCTCTGCACCCAGGAGGAAACCAGGCTGCTCCTTAGGGCGGAGGGCGATCTCCGCGTTCGGGGCGAGTGCTTCGATCACGCCTTTTAGGTCAAAGGCATCGCAGATCGCCTCTGCAGAGTTCCATCCTTTGCCGGTACGTTGCCCCCCCATGAGGATACCGAGGTGGTCGGTCTCTAGGTCTGGGGCTTTGCCTCCACCTGCATTACGGAAGGTGCGCCCGATCTCAAAGAAGCGGAACGACTTAGCACCTTGGCGTGCATTACGGGCTGCGGAGGCGATCAACCCTGGAGCAACAGAGGGACGGAGCGTGGAGTGCTCTTCGCTCAGGGGCAGGGCGACTTGAATGAGGTCGCCGTCACGCATTGGCTTAAGCGGGAGCGCGTAGTCGAGCTCCTTCTCGGAGATCAGTTTGATCGAGTTTGCCTCGTAGAACCCGATCCCAACGAGCTGGCGTTTGAGCGCGAGTTGTGCATCATAGGCGCGATCCTCCTTAGACGGTAGCACCATGGCGGAGCGGGTCCCAGAGGTGACCTTATCAAACCCTTGGAGCCGGACGACTTCCTCAATAAGGTCGATAGAGCGTAACAAATCCTGACGGAAGGCTGGGATCTGACAGGTGAGGCTCTCCTCTGCTACTTCTACTGCCAGACCGAGCGCGGAGAGGTGACGCTCCGCAATGGCGAGATCCAGGTCGCCACCACTGACCTGGGTTAGCTGACGGGCAGGAAGAGTCACTGCGGGGAGGCTATCTGGCAGGGTGCCTGCGGTGAGCGGGGTCTCTGCCGTGCCACCTGCGACCTGCAGGATCAGTGCTACGGCGAGGTCACGCGCCTTTAGGATGCTCTCAAAGTCTACGCCCCGCTCGAAGCGGTAGGAGGAGTCCGTTGTGAGGTTCCCCTGACGGCGTGCGGTGCGACGGATGCGTGAAGGCGTGAAGTAGGCTGCCTCTAGGATGAGGTCGCTCGTGCCGTCTGTGACACTGGAGCTCAGCCCTCCCATAACACCAGCGAGGGCGAGAGGCTGGCCGGTCTCATCAGAGATCACACAGTCATCAGCATAGAGCTTATACTCCTTCTCATCCAGCCCAGTGAACAGCTCGTCCGCCGTAGCGGTGCGGATAGCGAGCTGTGATCCTACTTTAGCAGCATCAAAGGCGTGCAGTGGTTGCCCAGTCTCGTGGAGGACATAGTTCGTGATGTCGACGACGTTGTTGATGGAGGTCAGCCCGATCGCCTCTAGCTTCGTGACCAGCCACTCTGGTGATGCTGTAACCTGCACACCGGTGATGCGCGTAGCGGTGTAGAACGGACAGCCATCGCTGTCTGCGATCGTGATCTGCTGGTCACTGGCATCTGTGGACGCTAGCTCCGTAGAGGCGTGGGGAATGGGCTGTGGCTCCTGTGCGAGGATGGCACCGAGCTCACGCGCCATGCCGCTGTGTGAGAGGCAGTCTGGACGGTTTGGGGTGATCTCTAGGTCAAAGATCGTATCCCCAGCATAGAGAGAGGTCAGCTGCGTGCCCAGGGGGGCATCGGTGGAGAGAATCATGAGCCCGTCCTCTTCATCCACGAGACCGATCTCACCGGCACCGCAGAGCATGCCGTTAGACGCGACACCACGGAGCTTGCCCTCTTTAATAACAAACCCACCACCAAGATCTGCTCCTGGTAAAGCACATGGAACGCGGTCACCTACCTTATAGTTCTTCGCACCACAGACGATCTGGCGGAGCGCGCCTTCACCAGCATCGACCTGGCATACATTCAGCTTATCTGCATCAGGGTGTGGGGTCTTTTCCTTTACCTCTGCCACTACCACTAACTCAGTAGGGACACCAGTGCGCTCAATCCCTTCTACCTCTACCCCTGCAAAGGTTAAGAGGTCAGAAAGCTGGTCTATGGAATACGCGGAAAGATCAAGTTGCTCGGAGAGCCAATTAAGCGAAAGTTTCATAATTCTATGCTGACCTTGCCCTTCACGTTTTTAAAAGTCACGGTCAAGTGCTTTTCGATGCAATCGCACAGAGGCATCAGGGCTACCACGCTTTGGAGCCCTCATACATAAAAGCGAAAGAGATGTAGAATCAGCAGTTAATTTTGAACCAGGTTTTCAAGCCCCCTTTACAAGTT
>CAYWAG010000327.1:0-2603 GCA_964455925.1 uncultured Verrucomicrobiales bacterium
GGAGCGTGGGCTAGTCCGTGGGTGCGCCTAGTGGGATCGGGCCCAGCTAGTGCTGCGCGCTCCGGATTCGCTGCGCTCACGTCTGGTGGCGTAGCGGTAGGGTTTTCTCGCCGAGAAAACCAGTCGACCCTCTCACTTCTCAGCACAGGGCGCGCTACGACGAAACTCTCCACTCTCACCTATATGCTATAGCCTGACGTGCCATAGAACGTGATTCACCGCCGCATGATGCCTTTTCTAGAGGGACTCTTAGCAGCGTTCAGGAGGAGGAGGGCGGTAGGGGACCAGGTGGAGCGCTCTGCCTCACAAAGAGCGTCAGAGAGGTTTTTGCCAGACTGAAAGAGAAGGGTGAACAGGGTCTTGAGTTCGGCGCGCTGTGCAGTGGTGAAGCCGGCGCGTCTGAGGCCTACGACGTTGAGCGCGCGGAGCTGGTTAAGCTGGGAGCAGGTGCAGTAGGGGGGAACATCCTGTGAGATGGAGCTGTTACCCTGCGACATGGCGTAGGAGCCGATGCGGACGAGCTGGTGCACACCGGTGCCTCCTCCCAGGAAGACGCGGTCGCCTACGCTGACGTGCCCGCCGAGCATTGTGCCGTTAGCGAGGATGACATGGTCGCCCACCGTGCTGTCATGCCCGATGTGGGAGGTCGCCATGAGGAGGCAATGGTCACCGAGGCGGGTGATGCCTCCGCTCTTAGCGCCACGGTGAATGGTGACGTGCTCGCGGATGATGTTATGGTCTCCGATGATGACAGTGCTCTGTATCTCAGAGGTGTGGGAGAGATCCTGCGGAGTATCCCCGATGACAGCGTAGGAGTGGATGGTGTTATGACTACCCAGCGTGACTTCTCCTAGCAGGTGCACGCCGGCCTTCAGGACACAGCCAGTGCCGACCGTTACACCGGCCTCGATGATGCAATAGGGACCGATTTCGACATCGGGGGCGATTTGGGCGTGATCTGAGATCACAGCAGTGGGATGGATCGGCATAGGAACGGACAGAGGGGGCGTGAAGACAGAACCAATAAGAGCAGACCTGGAGCCTGCTCTGAAGGAGGAAGGGGGGGATAGCGAGGTGACTAGAAGCTCTCTACGCGGTAGTAGGTCGGCGCGGTGGTGACGCAGTCTAGCTGAGACAGGGTCTGGAGGGCGGCCTTTAGGGTGCCTAGGCTGGCCTTATGCGTGATGAACGCTACTCCCGTCATGGCGGCATCCGGTTGTGAGGGATCGAGGTCAGAGTAGGTGGCAGAGAAGCTCATCCCGTGGTCACTAAAGAGGGTCGTGATCTGTGCCATGACTCCTGGCTCATCCTTGACCTGCAGGCTGATGCAGTAGGCAGTCTCTGTCTCCTCGATATTAGCGACACTGTAGGCACCGGAGTTATATGGGAGGAAGCCTGTCGCCTGGTCGCCCGCAGTAGCGGCATCGACCAGGTCTGCTACGACCGCAGTCGCAGTAGGTCCGGCACCAGCGCCACGACCGTAGATAAAGGAGTCCCCGACCTGATCCCCATGTAGGGCGACAGCATTAAACACCCCATCGACCTGCGCTAGGAGGTGGGACTGAGGGACAAAGGAGGCTTGCGTGCGAATCTCGACAGTCTGCTCGCTAGTAGGCTTGACGACAGAGATAAGCTTAATGGCATATCCTAGCTGCTTGGCGAGCTGGATGTCTGTGAGCTTGACGTCCTCGATGCCTGTGACAGAGGTGTCTGCAGGGCAGGGGAGGAACCCGTATGAGAGAGCACCCAGGAGGATGGCCTTGTGCCCAGCGTCCCAACCGTTGATGTCGAGCGTAGGGTCTGCCTCCGCATAGCCGAGGTCCATGGCTTCCTTTAGCGCGTCTTGGTAGCTGAGCCCAGCCTCTGTCATGCGCTCCAGGATGTAGTTACAGGTGCCATTAATAATACCCGCTAGGGAGACGATGGAGTTCCCTACGAAGGCCTCACGCAGTGACTTAATAATAGGGATGCCTCCTGCAACGGAGGCCTCAAAGTAAATAGGCGTCTCATATTCGGCGCACAGCGCGAAGATCTCCTCCCCGCGCTCTGCTAGCAGCGCCTTATTCCCAGTGATGACAGGCTTCCGTAGCTTAATCGCCGCAGCGACGACCTCAAAGGCTGTTTCTGTCCCACCGATAAGCTCGATCACGAGGTTCACCTCAGGGTGCTGCACTACCTCGGCCCACTCTGTGGTCGCGACCCCCTCGGCGAGCTCGATCTCACGCTTCTTGTGAATGTCGCGCATCGCCACCTTAACGACCTCAAACTCCGCTCCCGAGCGTTTTGCGATCAGCTCTGCCTGTTGCTGGAGGATTTGGCATACGCCGACACCTACGGTGCCATATCCTACAAGTCCGATATTATGTTTCTGTGTGGCCATTATACAGACCTCATGCCAAATCTCCCTCAGGGATGCAACTCGGAACCGAGGCAAAAATTTACTTTTCTGGTGGCAACAGGGAGGAGGAAGAAAAAAGTGAATTTTGTCTTCTTTTTGCTTGTCAGCCCCATTTTGGTAAGGTAAGAATTGTCTCCCGCAAATCTATGTGTCCCGTTCGTCTAGTGGTTAGGACTCCGGATTTTCATTCCGGCAACAGGGGTTC
>CAYWAG010000328.1:0-2597 GCA_964455925.1 uncultured Verrucomicrobiales bacterium
ATAGGTAGAGGGGAGGGCGGCTCTCTCCCGCTCCCCGTTAACTATTGGAATCTACTTTATGCATGCTTCACCCATTCTATCGCATCGCAGTGGTGTGTGTCGCCCTGGCTTTGCCTTGATCTCGACTTTATCTCTGATTGTAATTCTCGCTGTTGTGGCGGTTTCGCTCTTATCATTGGCGACGGTGAGAATGCGCTCCCAGGGACCGGGCGGGGCGCAGGCACATGAGCTTGCGCGTGAGAACGCGCGCTTAGCCCTACAGGATGCGTTGGCTACTCTCCAAGAAACTGCGGGACCGGATACGCGTATCACTGCTCCTGCTGATGTATTTGCTGGTGCTGGCGCAAACGCTCCGACCCAACTCACAGGTGTTTGGCGCTCCTGGGAAGGGCTCAACCACGACGCCACCACTGGCTTACCCCAGTCTGTAAACTACACCGACCTTAAGAGCCGGACGAACACTGGCGCTGCGAATGGTGGGCGCTTCCTGCGCTGGTTAGTCTCTAGCGATACGGCGCGTAATGCCACTACTCCCCCATCGCTCGCTTTCAGAAATAATACGGTTCCTTTAGTCGGCGCAGGGACCCTAGGGCCGGGGACAAGCGGTGAAGTGCATGTAGTGCCTAATACCGTAGATCAGGGGCAGATCGCTTGGTGGGTGCAGGGCGAAAACACAAAGGCTAGCTTGGTTGCGAGAGATCAGCCAGGGGATCTGTCAGAGTGGATCGAGTTTTCAGCGGCAAGTGCTCGTGTCGATTCAGAGGAACTCGGGTTTCCTGATGCAAGCGACTTTAATAGGCTCATCAGCATTGAGAGTCTCAACCTCAGTAACTGTAATGAAGGTAAGAGTGATGCAAATGTGTCGAAATATGACACTGCTAATAGGGCCGGGGACTCTGTAGCGGCGTCCTATTTCCACGATGTCAGTGTGCATGCTACGGGGCTCCTTACTAATGTTGCGACAGGAGGATGGAAGAAGGATCTCTCCCTGATGGCGGAGAACTGGTATGAGAATGCTACGGTAGGGGATATCGTAGAGTCGTCTCTCTCTCCCGGGGAGGTGTTTGGTCTTACTCCGGAGCAGGCGCATACAGCCGCCTTGCGGATTGAGGACTCTACCTCTGCCTCGCTTTACCCTTGGGGCGGTAATGATGACACTAAGCAGACCTCCATGAGCTGGAATGCTCTCATGGACTTCTCTGCTCTGTATAAGCGTAAGATTATTGGGGCAGGAGGACCTTTTTATAATTGCCATACGCATCTAGGGAGTGACCGGATCTCCATATCGCCTATGTTTGCGCGCCTGCATTGGACCTTTGGATACGCAGCGGTTAGCTCAACAGGCGGGTTATATGAACCTATGATGAGTTATAAGCCGACATTGACATTCTGGAACCCATATAATGTCGGGATCGAAGAACCTAATATCATGGAGATTAATACTGTTCGATATGATGAAGGTAATGGTCATACATACTTTCCACTGCAGTTCACCTTTAATGTGGGTGATAATTCATATACACCGAATTTGGGGTATTTGCTGGGTAACCAAGGTGTGAAAATGCAACGCCTTTTCGTGAACTTTAACTCGAGTAATGATCAGACCTGGAAGCCAGGAGAAGCGCGCATCATGGGGCTTACGCCTGACTCATTTGACTCCGCTAGGCAGGGGAACGCCGTTTATGAGATCGATCCTGGAATGAGGACGATCGGCGCCCGTAAGCGTCTTCTTACTAGCAACGATGACGGTGCCTTTCTGCCAAAAGAAATAAAGGCGGTAGGGAATACTCCTTACACCGTGTCATGGGACTGGAAAGTGGATGCAGGTAAAATTAATACGCATACTTGGGTAAAGCCTGATGCTTTAACTATAGACGGGACGTATGGACATAATGGGGAGGGCGAGCTTAAGTTAAATGCGCATTATAAGAAAAATCACGATGTTATTGGTACTGTTGAAGAGGCAGAGCAGAACATCGAGATACCAGATCTTAAGAACAACAATCAAACCTTATTATCAGCTAGCGTTGATGAGACGCCCTTTATGAATGCGGTCTTTTCACTGCGCACTCTGGGGTTTTCCAATGTCAAGACGAAAGGATACATCCATACGAAGCCCATCGTATCGCATTCGCATGGCACCGCGGGCGATGCTTCCTTGTTCCAGAGTTCGTATGAGTGGACTTTTTCTACCCCTGCGAACTGGGCTGGAGAGCGCACCCCAGAGTCAGATCCTGATGCTTCGAATGGAAACGATCATGGCTCGTATGTCGGGGCGGACTATACGGGGGCTGGAGGAGTAACGAAGTGGTCAGTGGCAGAGCTACCGACGCGCCCTCTCTATTCACTCTGTGAGTTACAGCACTTTGATGCTGCTTATAATAACCCGATCGCTCCACGCATGGCGAACGCCATCGGTAATAGCCATGCGGCTCCAGACATCGCGCCTGATGAGGTCACCTTTGACTCAGGAGTGGGGCTAGGTTACGATCATAGTTACATTGGTAACCACCTCTTGTTTGACGACTGGTTTTACTCCTCGGTCGCTCCCGAGGTGTCGTATAACAGCGCCTCGGCAACACGCTCGACACAGCAAG
>CAYWAG010000329.1:0-2583 GCA_964455925.1 uncultured Verrucomicrobiales bacterium
A
Source organism: uncultured Verrucomicrobiales bacterium (assembly GCA_964455925.1). Classification (GTDB taxonomy): domain Bacteria; phylum Verrucomicrobiota; class Verrucomicrobiia; order Verrucomicrobiales; family Akkermansiaceae; genus WTJZ01. The sequence continues at coordinate 2 of CAYWAG010000329.1, forward strand.
CCACGACAGATCTCGCCCCCAGCCCCTTTACCGCCCTCACTCTCTCCTGGGATTTCTAGTGCACCACTCCCTATGCTGATCAGCCTCTCTCAGCGCAACCCGCTAGGAGAGCCTGCACCTTAGCCATGTCCTTCACCCCAGGGGCGGATTCCGCACCAGATGCCACATCTAAGGCACAGGGCAGCACCACCTTCGTCGCTTCAGCGGCATTATCTGGTCGGACCCCACCTGCCAGCATGATCGCGAGATCAGGGTTCGCCCGGACGGTCTGACCAGCTAGCGTCCAGTCGATGCTCTCCCCTGTCCCGCCATACACGCCTGGAGCATGTGCATCCAGCAGTAAGTATGGGGTATGAAACCGCTGTAGCTGTGCCAGATCTGCAGGTGCTGACACCCCAATGGCCTTAATAAAGGGTAAGGCATGTCGCGTAAAGTCCGCCAAATACGCCTCATCCTCATCGCCGTGAAACTGCGCCACATCGATCAGGTTTTGCTCATAACATGCCAGCACCTCTGCCTCCGGGGCATTGACAAACACCCCTACGCGTAAGATCTGCCCTGCTACTGCCGGGGCATACTCCTGCGCCCGCTCTGGCGAGCAATACCGCTTAGACTGCTGCCAAAAGTTGATCCCCAATGCCGGCACCTCCCGCTCCACCAATGCCCACGCATCCTCTGGGCGCGTAATCCCACAGACCTTCAGCGACGTCGTCTCTGGGCTAAAAAACGCCCCGATAAGAGAGTTACTATCCTTCATTACACTCACTCCATTCTATAAAAAAAGAGAGCAGGGAGTCCCCCCCCTGCTCCTGATCTTACGACCACTTAGCCATGCTGCTTCATGACCTCCTGCAGCGCCTCTAGCAGCGCAGCCTTCTCCGCATCCGTGGCGGCAGACTCCAGCTTATTGTTCAGCGCGATGTTGAGCTCCGCGTACTGATTATGGTAATCAAACGCCGGTAAGGTATCCGCCCCCCGGGTGCGCTCAGAGCGTCCCTGTGACACCGCACAGCTCGCCGATAGCTCATAGCTCTCATCAAACTGCGGACAATGGATCTTATCCGCTGGGATGCCCTGCTCTGCAAGTAAGGCACGTAGGGTCTCACGAGAGCGGTCCTCACCATGGTTCAGGAAGAGCCCCCCGACCACTGGTGCCCGCTCCAGAATCCAGTTCATGAGCTCGGGCTGGTCCGCATGGGCGGAGTAGTTCCCTAGACGGCGCACCGCCGCGCGGAGCTTAAAGTTCTTCCCGTGAATGCGGATCTCATCCGCGCCTTCCTGGATCAGATTCCCCACTGTTCCAGGGGACTGATACCCGACGAGGAGAATGGTGCAATCCTCGCGCCACATGTTCGCCTTTAGGTGATGCTGGATCCGCCCCGCATCGCACATTCCGCTAGCAGAGATAATGATCGCACCAGATGGGACCTCATTCAGCCTCTTACTCTCCTCCACAGACTCGATCAAACGGAACTGCTCATGCTGGAAGAGCTTCTCAGGCGGCACATCCATATCCTCTAAGCGGGCGGCATGCTTCTGGAACACACGGGTCACCTTACGAGCGAGCGGCGAGTCCAGATACACCGTTGCCCCTTTCAGGTCCCCCTGCTCCAGCATTACCCCGATGTCATGGAGTAACTCCTGGCTCCGCTCCACGGCAAAGGCAGGAATGACCACATTCCCCCCACGGGCTAATCCGTCGATCAGCTCCGCGCGCAGAGCCGCGCGACGCCCATCTAAGGTATAATCATCCCGCTCCCGGTTGCCGTATGTGGACTCACAGATCAGGTAGTCATACCCCTCTGGAGCATCTGGCTCTGGGTGGAACACCTTCTCATCCGGGCCCAAATCCCCCGAGAAGAGTAAGCGCAGCGGGCACGAATCGCCTGACTCACCAGAGATCTTCACCTCCGCACTGGCAGACCCGATAATGTGCCCCGCATTCCAGAACCGCACGTCTACACCAGCGCGAGGGCTCAACCACTCCTCGTAGTCCACCGTCTCCACTAATGCTAGTGCAGCTTCCGCATCCTCCATCGTATAGAGAGGCTCCACCGCGGGTAGCCCACGACGGCTATTCTTACGGTTCTTCCGATCCGTGTTCGACTGCTGGATCGCCGCCCCGTCACGCAGGAGGAACTCCAAGAGCTCCCCCGTAGAGCGCGTGCAATAGATCGGAGCATTAAACCCCTGGTTCACCAGCTTAGGGATCAGCCCGCTGTGATCAATGTGTGCATGCGTGAGGATTAAGAAATCCATCCCAGCGGGCTCAAAGGGGAACGGCTCATAGTTCAGCTTTACAGCCGTCTTATTCCCCTGGAACAGCCCACAATCTACCAAGAACGAGCCTGAATCCGTATCTAACCGCGTACAAGAACCAGTCACAGTCCCCGCCGCCCCACAAAATGTAAGAGTTGCCATAATTCCTGTAAAAATCGCACAGAACACCACCTAATGACAACAAAAATCCACCCTTCTCTCATTATAACCAGCGGCACCACTAGTGTAAGCCACGCGGCTGACCGAAGCTCATAAAAAAACCTTAAGTTTCTTCTTGCCATCCCTCATTATCTCCCCTTAGG
>CAYWAG010000330.1:0-2574 GCA_964455925.1 uncultured Verrucomicrobiales bacterium
GCCTTAGATGTTGAAGCGAGTGGATCAACCGCTGGGAAGAGAGCCTGTTCTGCAAGAGAACGCTCAAGAACAACTGTCGCATCAAGGTGAGCGAAGGTGTTTGCTGGAGCTGGGTCAGTAAGGTCATCCGCAGGAACGTAAACAGCCTGAAGGGAAGTAATGGAACCTTTCTTAGTGGAGGTAATACGCTCCTGAAGGCCTGCCATTTCCTCGGCAAGAGTCGGCTGGTAACCTACTGCAGATGGGGTACGACCGAGAAGGGCGGATACCTCAGAACCTGCTTGGGAGAAACGGAAAACGTTGTCCACGAAGAGAAGAACGTCTTGGTTCTGCTCGTCACGGAAGTACTCTGCCATCGTAAGAGCAGAGAGAGCAACACGGAGACGTGCTCCTGGAGGCTCGTTCATCTGACCGTAAACGAGAGCTACCTTAGAACCATCAGCAAGCTGAGGCGTGCCGTCTGCATTGATGATTGGCTCGCCGTCCGCGTCACGCTTAACGCCGATAACATTGGACTCGATCATCTCCCAGTAAAGGTCGTTACCCTCACGAGTACGCTCACCAACCCCTGCGAAGACGGAGTAACCACCGTGGTTCTTCGCAATGTTGTTGATAAGCTCCATGATAACAACGGTCTTACCTACACCAGCACCACCGAAGGCACCAACTTTACCACCCTTAAGGAAAGGACAAACAAGGTCGATCACCTTAATACCGGTTTCAAGAATCTCAGCGGTCTCTGCTTGGTCAACAAGTTCAGGAGCAGCGCGGTGAATCTCGGAGGTTTGTTCTGGGTTCGCGAGAGCGACGTTTTCGTCAACAAGCTCACCGGTAACGTTAAAGATACGGCCAAGAACTTGCTCACCAACCGGAACCTGGATGGATTTGCCAGTGTCAACGATTTCCATTCCGCGCTTGAGACCGTCTGTGGTGCTCATCGCAACGGCACGCACGCGGCCGTCACCAAGGTGCTGCTGCACCTCTAGGACGAGAGTAGTTTGGTCACCAAAGAGATCGTAGCTGACCTCGATAGCATTGTAGATGTCTGGGAGTTTTGCTGCTGCGGAGAAGTCTGCGTCAACAACAGCACCAATGATTTGAACGATAGTTCCTGTATTGCTCATGGCTAAATGTGTGGGGGAAGGGGGTTTTTGTGTGTGTTTTTTTAAAGTGATAAAATGAAGGGGAAAAAAAGTGTCTTATTCCATCGCCTTCATGGCGGTCGTGATCTCGAGGAGTTCTTGGGTAATAGCGGCTTGACGCAGCTTATTGTATTCGACCTTCAGGTCCTTAACGAGGTTGTTCGCGTTATCTGTAGCAGACTTCATCGCCACCATACGTGCGGAGTGCTCAGAGGCACGGGCTTCCACGATCATTTGATAGACTTGGAAGTTAATGTATTGTGGGAGAAGGGAGTTCAGAACCGCATTTGGGTTTGGCTCAAAGGTGTATTCCTTCTCCGCCGCTACCGCGCTGACGTCCTTGATCTCGTCCTTACCGACACCTTCATACGCACGCGTCTCTGCGAGCTTAGAGGGATCGATAGGGAGGAGCTGGGATACGTGCGGCTCTTGGTTCAGAGTCGTGATGAAGTTCGTGAAGGCTACGGAGACCTTGTTATACTTACCGCTAACAAACTCATCGGTAATAAACTTGGAGATCACCTTTACTTCCTCGAAGGCAACAGGGTCATTGACCGGGAAGTCTGCGACGAGCTCTTGCTTCGCGTTTGCGATCTGCTCGCGCAGCTTCTTACCGACGGTAATGTAGTCCCCGTCCGTTGGGAGATCCTTGCGGATTTTCTTCAGGAGGTTTGTGTTAATGCCGCCACAGAGGCCCTTATCTGTCGAGATGACGAGGATAAGGTGTTTCCCCTCCTCTTCTACTTTCAAGAATGGGTGGGCTAGGCCTTCCATGTTTGCTTTCAGGTTTGAGAGCACAGTGTTAAGACGGTCCGCATAGGCACGACCAGCGACTGCTTGGTCTTGCGCCTTCTTCATCTTAGCCGCCGCAACCATTTGCATGGCCTTGGTGATCTGAGAGGTGTTCTGGACCGACTTGATCCGTCTTCTAATGTCTTGTAGGTTCGCCATTCTTGAAAAGTATTACGATGTTCTACCGGAGGGGTGGACGCTCAAGCGCTTACGCTTGAGTCGCTACGAAGTCGTCGAGAGCTGCTTTTACGGCTGCGATCGCATCCTTGCCCTTCTTCTTAAGGTCAGGCTTCTCGTTCGCGATCATCTCCAGGAGGTCAGACTTACGCGTCTGGAAGAACTCGATGAGCTCACCCTTGAACTTAACCACGTCCTCTACCTCGACGTTGTCGAAGTATCCGTTCTGCATCGCAAAGAGGATGACGGACTCTTCCTGCATGGAGAGTGGGGAGTATTGGTTTTGCTTAAAGATCTCTACGATACGTGCACCACGGTCGAGCTTCTTCTGGGTAGAAGCATCAAGGTCAGAGCCGAACTGAGCGAATGCCTGAAGCTCACGGTATTGGTCGAGGTCGAGCTTAACAGTGCCAGCAACAGACTTAACGGTCTTAGTCTGAGCCGCACCACCTACCCGTGATAC
>CAYWAG010000331.1:0-2573 GCA_964455925.1 uncultured Verrucomicrobiales bacterium
GTGCTGCCTCGCGGGCTTGGAGCAGGAGTGCGACGGCGTGCTCACAGAAGCCATGGGTGGCATGATAGCTGGGGCAGGTACACTGTGGTGTCCACTCGCCATCCACGAGCTTGACGACGGTGCGGATCTTCTTACGCCCGTCCTTTAGGGTGCCAGAGACGAGGGTGGGTGAGATCTTTAGGTCACTAAAGATGCGGGTCTCTCTGGTACCAGCCTGCCAGGCCTTCCACCCAGCTAGAGCCTGGATCTCGCGGTCTAGGAAGTGGAGCGACATGGAGGGTGGGGGGCTTACTCAGGAATGATTTCCCAAACTTCGCAGATTTGGTTTGCGCGCTCGTCACTGCTGGAGAAGCGGCTGGTTTGCCCGAGGAAGACGGCCTTTACGGTTTGGGTCGCTCCGCGCTCGATGTCGGCGAGGGTGGCGACAGCGGTGGCACGCTGGGCGGAGAGCTCGCGGTTAGAGGCGGCATCGCCTGACTGGGAGGCGTATCCGACGACGAGGTACTCGGCATTTGGGGCGGTGGAGAGGAGGCTCTGCTGGATCACTGCGGACTTCTCGACATTAACAGTGGCGGAGCCAGAGGCGAACCCTACGGTCTCTACGACGCGGGCGTTAAGCTCACGCTTAAGGCTGCTGTAAACGGAGAGGCGCTCTGAGTTTGTGACGCCCTCTAGGGAGACGAGGCGCTTAAAGAGACGCTGCCCGTTCTCACTGAGAAGCTCTGCTTTCTCCGCAAAGAGGCGGCTGCGGTTAGTGGCGGACTTTAGGGTGGCGAGTTCCTGGCGGAGGGCGCGGTTCTCGTTCTCTAGCTTGACGAGTTCGGCCTGGGAGGGCGCATCGCTGAGCTGGGAGCGGAGGAGTTGCACTTGCTCTAGCGCGGCGGCGAGGTCGCTAGCATCGGGGACGTTGGCGAACTGAGCCTTGAGGCGGGCGACCTCGTCACTGGCGGCACTGAGCAGGCGCTGGGTGTCGGCGAGGTCGGCCTCGAGCTTAGCCTTTAGGGCGGAGTCGAGCTGGGAGTTCTGGAGCTTGCTCTGCAGGGCGAGGAGCTGCTCTGAGAGGGAGCCGTTGAGCTGGGTAAGGGTGTTGACTTCGTTGCTCTTCTGCGCGAGGAGGGCGTCCTTAGCAGTCATGCTGGCGCTGAACTTACTGAGGAGGGCGGAGAGGTCGCTCGCATCGCTGCTGATGCGCGAGACGAGGCCGTCGGCACTAACCGCGCCGGCAGGGGAGCCGCTGGAGAGCGTGAGGGAGGTTCGCTGTGCACGGAGGGACTGGAGGTCTGCATCACTGGCACCTGTAGCGTGGTCTCTACCGAAGCCGTAGAAGAAGATCCCGGAGGCTCCTAGCAGGAGGATGGTGATCAGAATGATGAGGGCGGTAGAGGTGCCGCCGGATCTAGCAGGAGCAGCGGCTGGCACTGCAGGGGTGGCGGTCAGCGCTACGGTAGGAGCAGGGGCAGGGACCGCTGTAGTAGGCGCGGGGGCAGGGGTGAGCGGAACCGTTGGCTGGGGATCTGGCGTGGCGGTATCTGGGGTAGGCTGAGGAGTGGTGTCCATAGGGAGGGGGGGAATTTTCAGTATTGGCAGTAAAATACAAGCTTAGGCTGGCTTGACAACCTCTAAGAGCGCTTTTGCGTCCTTTACCAGGTAGGTCGGTGCCTCTGCCTGCAGGGCCTCGTGGGAGTTAAAGCCCCAGGAGACGGCGGCGACGTCGATGCCGGCCTTATGCGACGCCTTAATGTCGCGGATCTCATCGCCGATGTAGAGCATGCTGCGCTTATCCATGGAGAAGGTGCGGGCGATGGAGTTCAGGTGCTTCGCCTTTCCGGAGAGCTTAGTGGTGGAGCTGATGAAGGTGAAGAGGTCGCGGATGCCGTGGTTCTCTAGGAAGAGTTCGACGTTTTCGGTGGAGTTCGAGGTAAGGATGCCAAAGTGTTGGCTGTCCTTACGGAGGTCCTGGAGGACATCTCGCATGCCGTCGATGAGCTTAAGCTGGTCAATGTTGTTACGGAAGAGCTTACGCCCCTTGTTCAGGATGAAGGGGAGGCGGAGCTTAGAGATGCCCAGCTCCTTAGTGAGCTGCTTTAGACTGCAGTGGCGGAGCGCGGGGATCTCCTCCGTGCTGACTGGGCGATATCCATGCTCTTGTGCCAGGATGTTATAGACAGCGGCGGCTTCGGCGAGGGTGTCGGCGATGGTGCCGTCAAAGTCGAATATGAGGGAGGAGTATTTCATCTGAGCTAGGGGGCGATTAGGCGTGGAGGGGGACAGGAGCTTGATCCTTACGGATACTTACGCAAGGCTTAAGTTTGGGTGGATGTTCGTGGATAATGCCGAGGGCTGCCCTGCGCGGTGGTAGAACCAGGTGGCGTAGGCGATCATGGCGGCATTATCAGTGGAGTAGTGACGCTCGCAGGAGAGCAGCCGCTTACCGCGCTTCTCTAACTCGTGTGACAGGGTGCTGACGAGGGCGCGGTTACAGCTGACACCGCCTGAGATGGTGACGAGGTCGTGTGGGTGCTGCTTAAGCGCTAGGAGGGTCTTCTTTACCAGGGAGTCGATGACGGCTTGCT
>CAYWAG010000332.1:0-2566 GCA_964455925.1 uncultured Verrucomicrobiales bacterium
CCCAGGCACAAATCGCAGAGATGCTTGGGATCTCAGATGGCACGGTGCGATCCCGATTGTTCTATGCGCATAAGCAACTGCAGGCGCAGCTTAAAGACATCAAACAACAACTGATATGACCACTCCTTCACCTTCCGAGCTTAGCCCTGAGCTCAAGTCTCTCCTGCGAGATCAAGCCCATAGGGTTCCGCATCGTGATCTTGAGGACGGGTTCCTCCAGGACTTACACGCGCGCATTCAGGAGGAGGAAGTGCGCCAGCAGGACGGGAGAATGGCATCACCTATGGCTTACTTTAGACTGCTACGTGCGCGGATGGCGGCTCTCTCTGGAGCCTCTCTTGGTTGGGGCAGCGCAACGGTGGCTACTGCCGTGGTCGCCATCGGAATGGGGCTGTTCCTAGCAGATCGTAAGGACGAGGCGTCCTTCGCCGAGGCGCATCCCTCGCTGCCGACCCTGACTTATGTAAAGGCGGATGAACGAGTAGATACCAGCGGGACGATCCCTGCCTTCCTAGAGGAGCCGATCGAGTTTTAACGCTCCCGCCTCTCTTTCCTATCCCCTACTCGCCAGCTTTCTCTACCCCGCACCTTCTTTTTTTTCTGACTATGCTTTCCCGCTTTTCCCGCTTTTCCCGCCTTTCCCTGCTTTCTGTTGCCTCGTTATCCCTTATTACCTCTCTCTCTGCGATTGATTATCTGAACTTTGGCGATGGTAAGAGCATCACGGTGGTAAACGCGCAAACCGTGCAGCGTGAGCTCACGGAGCCACGGGAGGGCGTTTCTCTGGATGTCTATGATCGCACGACGGGGATTTTGATCGGAGATGTTGCAGATGCGCAGAGCCGTAAGGTGGGTGCGCTAGAGGGGGTAGACTCTATTGGGAGTAAGCTCTATGATAGTGCGCAGTCCGCAGTCGCTATTGTCATCGGGGTCGAGCGCCGGAAAGGGGATCGCGTCCTGCCCTTTGCCTACTACCGGGTGGCATTAGAGTCACCGGTGCAGTCTGGCACGTTGCTCTTTGACTCGGGTGGGCTCGCGGTCGCCTTTTACTACGTTCACCATGACCTCGCTCCTGGTCAGGGGTATATCGTGCCTGTCCAGGCTGTGATGCGGGCGCATAGTGACTATGTGCAGAACGGGAGCATCTCCCGCTCCTGGGCAGGTCTGATCGTTACCTCTAACGGCACCGTGCCAGAGGTCTCTAGTGTGCGTCCAGATTCACCAGCCGCGCTCGCGGGCATCAAACGCGGCGACATTTTAACCCAGGTAGGGATTCGGAAGGTGAGCTCATACCTCGAGGTGGTGGATGCCTTCTATTACCTTATCCCCGGCGTGACAGAGACCTTTCGCGTGCTGCGCGATGGTAAGCCGCTGTCCATGCAGGTGAAGTCTGTCTCACGGGATTCGTTGTATTAATACCTCTGATGCCCTTCTTCGCTATGCGCCGAGTTCGCATTGGCATCTTGATCCTGTGCGTACTCCTAGCTGCAGGAGGATGGTGGTGTGTGCAGCGTCCCAGTGTGCGGTTTAGCGCGCACCCGGTCATGCCGCAGGAGCTACGGGTGATGACCTGGAATGTGGGGTACTTCGCCATTACGCCTAACAAGAACATGCGTGATGTGGATGTGCCGGTCGTCAGTGAGATCATCCAGCAGAGCGGGGCACAGGTGGTCTTCCTCCAAGAGCTAGGGAGTAAGGCACAGGCCGATGCCATTGCTGCGACATTAGGGGCACCCTGGCACTCCACCGCGTATGAGACCGGGCATGCGGGGCAAGTCATCGCTACCCTCTCTGTATTTCCCATTCTCGCGCATCAGGCGCTCACCTGCGGAGACCGCCAGGCCGTGGGTGTGACCCTGCAGCTGCCTGCGCAGCGCCCGTGTTACACGCTTAACCTCCATGCCCCGCACCCCGTGCGTGGCATAGAGCTAAACGCGCAGAGCATTCGCACCGCCCTGCACCACACACAGCAGCAGCCTGCGGCGGTCAAGCTCGTTGGCGGCGACTGGAATTACGACTTTGAGATGCGGGCGGACGACCCACTCCATGCCCTGGCGCAAGCACAGTTCGCAGATAGCACTTACGACCTCGGGCGCACCTACTACGCCCGCACCCGCATTGACCACCTGTTTCACACTCCACAGACTCTCACAGTCCAGCCTGCTAGTTCCGGGATGGGCGTGCCCCCCGCCCGCTACGCGCTGGTCCCCGGAGTGCGTGACCATCGCCCCATAATCGTGAGTTACGCGGTACAATAGCAATGGTTTCCAACCTTTATCTCCTAAGGCAGGTCATCTTGATGAGGCTTCTTTCGTTTCCGTAGGTTGTATTACCGCGGCTTGGCAGGAGGGTGGGATTGTGCTAGGGCTACCTCACTTTGAGAGACTGATATAATTAAGGCTTTGCAACACAAGGACTTGTAAAGGGGGCTTGAAAACCTGGCTCAAACTCGTGTCTGCACTTAGGTAAACCACGGAGACACGGAGCACGCGGAGATATTCATTAAGTCACACACTACACGACAATTTTCTACTCATATTTTTTCCCGCAGATTGCGCAGATTAAC
>CAYWAG010000333.1:0-2562 GCA_964455925.1 uncultured Verrucomicrobiales bacterium
AGACTATAAGGGATAATATGATGAACTCATGAATTATCGCCGTAATGTGAGTTATTATCCGCAGATTTCGCAGATAGACGCAGATTAGCTTAAGAGTGATTCTATCGTAACACAGAATCACTTACAAAATCACAGAAGGTCGTTCTAATGGAGTTTGATCGAGAAAAGCTACCTTGAGTTGTATCGTGTGGGCCTGAAGTCTCCCTTCCTCTATGGGGGCGCGGGGGCGGTGCTCTATCACCTTCACCCTACCTGAATAGAGTTACCCTCTGATAATGAAAAACAGCCTCATCCCGCTGGGGATGAGGCTGTTTTAACGGGTTCTGCGGCACTCTATGAGAGCGCGCGATGTGCTTACGCAGTGCCGGAGACGTAGGCAGCTTGGCTCATGCCTGCTTCTACCTTCTTCTCACCACCGTGCCAGCTCATCATGGAGCGGAGACGGGATCCGACTTCCTCGATCTGGTGGGCAGCTTCTTCCTCACGGATCTTGCTGAACTTCTGGTATCCACCTTCGTATTCAGCCATCCACTCGCGAGCGAACTTGCCTTCCTCGATGTCCTTAAGCTGCTGCTTCATGCGCTCCTTAACAGAGGCGTCGATGATCTTAGGCCCAACGGAAACGTCACCCCACTCTGCAGTCTCAGAGATAGAGAAGCGCATACCTGCGATGCCAGACTCAATCATGAGGTCAACGATGAGCTTAAGCTCGTGGAGACACTCGAAGTATGCCATTTCTGGTTGGTATCCAGCCTCAACGAGGGTCTCGAAACCAGCCTTAACAAGAGCGGATGCACCACCACAGAGAACGACTTGCTCACCGAAGAGGTCAGTGTTCGTCTCTTCACGGAAGTTTGTCTCAAAGACACCACCACGGGTACAGCCGAGGCCTTTTGCCCAACCGAGAGCGATCTCAAGAGTCTCACCGGTAGCGTCCTGGTGGATCGCAACAAGACCTGGAACCCCTTTGTTCTGTGTGAACTGGCTACGAACAGTGTGACCAGGACCCTTAGGAGCAACAAGTGCAACGTTTACGTCCTCTGGAGGAGTAACGAAACCGTAGTGAACGGCGAACCCGTGTGCGAAGAAGAGTGTCTTACCAGCGGTAAGGTTTGGTGCGATATCCTTCTCATAGAGAGCAGGGATAACGGTGTCCGGAGTAGCGACCATGATCACGTCAGCAGCCGTAACTGCCTCTGCCACATCCATTACTTGGAAGCCAAGCTTAGAAGCCACCTCACGTGACTTAGAGGTGCTGTGAAGGCCGATGATGACTTCGCATCCACTGTCCTTAAGGTTAAGGGCGTGAGCGTGTCCTTGTGAGCCGAAGCCGATGATCGCGAGCTTGCGGGATTTTACCGCGTCGATGTTCGCGTCTGCGTCTGTATAAATTTTAGCTGCCATATTCCAGTCTAGTTATATTCTGTTTGGAATGCGGAAGATGCCCATTAAACTGGCGTGTCGTCAAGCATGGCTTTGGGAATTTGTAGAAAAGTTTTGCCTTGGCTCTGGTTTTCTGCCTCTGTCGCTACGTTCTTTTAATCGAATTCCTCCATGTCTATCCATCCTACTGCTATCATCTCTGCCCAGGCAGAGCTCGCCTCTGATGTCGAAGTCGGCCCGTATTGCGTGATCGGGGCCGGGGTGAAGATAGGGAGCGGTACAGTCCTGAAGTCACACGTCGTCATTGATGGGATTACGGAGATCGGGCAGGGGAATGTGCTGTATCCCTTTGCCGCGATCGGGGGGCAAACCCAGGATCTGAAATACGCGGGGGAACCCACCTCATTAGTGATCGGGGATCGTAATACCTTCCGTGAGAACGTGACCGTGCACCGCAGCACCAGCCAAACCGAACCAACCCGCATCGGTAGCAATAATAACTTTCTAGCGTACTCACATGTCGCACATGACTGCATTGTCGGGGATCACTGCATTTTCTCTAACAACGGAACCATCGCAGGGCATGTGGTCGTCCAGGATTACGCTATTATTAGTGGTTTTGCCGCCGTGCACCAGTTCTGCCGTGTCGGGCGTCACAGTATCATCGGTGGCTGCGCTAAGATCGTGCAGGACGTGACCCCTTTCATGATCGTGGATGGAACCCCTGCAGAAGTCCGCGGAATCAACACCATCGGACTACAGCGCCGAGGGTTCACCCCAGAGCAAATCCGTGAGGTGAAAACAGCTTATAAAGCGCTCTTTCTGAAGAAAAAGGGCACCAACCTCAGTGACAGCCTCAGCCAGCTCGCTCAGGCTACCGGGCTCACGGCCGAGGTGCGCGACTTTATTACCTCCTCAGAGCGTGGGATTGTCAGGTAGTTACGGATCATAGCGGAACAGGGTGGTTTTAGAGAGTTTCCTAGGAAGAGGCAAGCCTACAGAAGAAAGAGTTGTAAACGGAGTCAAACTGCTCACTTGCGACATTTTGTCTCTTATTGCTGTGTCATTTTGTCCCGCGTGGGCGTTTTGGTCGCTCTCCGACTCTGGTCGGAAAGCTCGATAATCCCTTTATCTATAAGGGTTCACGCGCACCTCACCCTGCTCTGGCACGTGGTCTGC
>CAYWAG010000334.1:0-2555 GCA_964455925.1 uncultured Verrucomicrobiales bacterium
GTTCAGATTCACCAAGCAATTCTCAGTCGGCGCAGTCAGCGCCCTGGCCCACGAAGACCAATCCGATGCGGCCTCTGAGATCGCGGAACCATGGGGGCGCAACCTGGACTGGAATGTGATCCAGTCTAACATCACGCAGCTCCCCGCAGATACGCAGCAAGAAGCACTAAAAGCGGCGCTCTACCGGTTTGCCTCGCAACAGCCCTACGAGGCCACCGCCATCATTAGTGAGATCGATGCCGATGACGAGGAGAAGTTTCGCTACGTCCGCGAGGTGGCAGATGCCGTCGGCGAGGAGAACCCCGCCGGAATCCTAGAGTGGGGGCTATCGAACCTACAGGGGCGCTACCAAAACCGAGTCACGCACGAGGTGTTTACCCCGTGGGTCAAGCGCGCCCCCGCCGAGGCAGCCACCTGGCTGATGACCCAGCCAAACGATATGGCGACCCAACGAATGTATAAGGGCATGCTGAGCAACAAGACCCTCTCCACGGAGATCAAGGACAGCCTAAAGGCCCACTTCCAAGGCGGTGCTGAGTAGGATATGCCTATTTACTCTGCGGTCTCCTCCACGCCGGCGAGCCGGTCCTTAAACCATTGGACCCAGCTGAGGTATTGGGGGTGCTCAGGGTAGTTCTCTAGGATATCGAAGAGTTCGAGCGAGGCTTGGCGGACATCGCCTGCTGCGTAGAGGGCGGTCTCGTTTTGCCAGCGCAGTGCGGGCACGCGCTTGGTCAGGTAGCGATCCAGCGCCACGGAGCTGTCGCCGTATTTCTTAGAGTCCGGATCATCCGCATAGGCATCAATGAGTCTGCGCTCCGCGTTCAGCCGGATAGTCCACTGCTGACGGGCACCATCATAGTCCCCGCGCTCGATCAGGTCCTGAACGATGAGCCCCTTATAGAGACCATCAAAGTCCATGGGATTACTGGGCCAGTCCTCGGGCTTGAGATGCCCGATCTGGTATGCCTTAGCAAAGACAGACCCGTATGGGCTCTGCTGCAGGACGCCTCCGTTGATCGTATTCTTAGCATCGAGCTTATTGGCATCATCCAGGATGTTGACGAGGCAGGTGACCAGCTGCTGTGCCGAGTGCTGACGCCGGTCCTCATCCTGGGCGGCTTCCATGGAGTAAACGAGCCAGTAGAGCTGATGACGGAGAGCACGCTTAAACGCATCCGAGGTATCCTCACGTAGCTTACGGGTCTTCTCACGGACGTCCTCGCCCTTCTTCTTTTGCTCCTCTAGGGCGATCTTCTCTAGACAGTCTAGGTAGAGGCGAAAGGTGGCGGCGTCACTATGCATGGCGCTCTTAAAGGTAGAGATGGCGCTCCGCTGCGATTTCATATTGCGCTCGATCACAGCGTTCTCTAGACTCTCGATCTTAGAGAGGAGGACTTCCTTCTCGACCCCACTCAGAGCCTCCGCTCCACTCGGGACGATTAGTGATGCCATGGCTCCTAGGGTAAACATTATCTTCCGATACATGCCGACCACGGTATGTGACCTCTCACTCTAATACAAGAAAACTATGCGATTACCTGCAGAATGGGAACCTCAATCCTGTATATGGCTAAGTTGGCCCTCTTTATCTAGCTCTATCCCATCGCCCACTCACCCTACGCCGTCGCATTGGCAGCACCTCGCCCCGTCCGCTATCGCGCAGCAATGGGCACGGCTGGCGGCGACGATCTCACTCAGCCAGATCGTAGCAGTGAATGCCCCTGCCCTGTGGCATGACCACATCCGCGCCAGTGTCCAGAGCGCGGGCGGTAACCTCTCCCGCCTCCACCTGTACCCTCATGAGACTAACGATGTCTGGTGCCGTGATCATGGGGCGATCTTTATCCAGGAGCAGGGTCAGGTCATCGCTACGGACTGGCAGTTTAATGGATGGGGGGGGAACTTTGCCCCCTGGGATCTGGATAACACAGTCGCGCAGGCGATGGCGACCGCGCAGGGGCTACCCTGCCGCTCTTACCCCGAAGTCCTAGAGGGGGGCGCCATCGAGAGCAACGGCGCAGGCACCCTACTGACCACCAGAGCCGTCCTACTGAACCCGAACCGAAACCCGCACTTAGACCAACCAGGGGTCGAGCAAATGCTCGCCTCTCGCCTAGGTATTAACCATGTCGTGTGGCTAGAGGACGGCATCGTAGGAGACGATACGGGCGGGCACATTGATGACATAGCCCGCTATGTCGCGACAGATACGATCGTGATCTCCACGGATCCAGCCGGCCCGAACCAGCACCTCCTCCAGCGTAACCAAGACCTCCTGCGAGCACAATCTGACGCCCAGATCATCGAGCTCCCCATGCCACAGTCCTGCGAACTCCCAGGCTGGCGCCTACCTACCCTCCCGGCATCATATGTGAACTTCCTGATCACCAACGAGCTCGTGCTCGTCCCTACCTTCCGCCAGGCACGTAATGATCAATACGCCCTGGACCTCATGTCCGACCTGTTCCCGCAGCGCGAGGTCATTGGCATAGACGCGCTAGACATCGTCAGCGAAGGCGGCGCCCTACACTGCATCTCGATGCAGCAACCCG
>CAYWAG010000335.1:0-2542 GCA_964455925.1 uncultured Verrucomicrobiales bacterium
GACCGGGGTGCCTCCCTGCGGGGCGGGCATCATGGGGTTCTGCTGCTGTGGCTGGGACTGTGCGGCGGTGATGTTAAAGGCATCGAGCGCGGCGATGATGGTGCCTCCCTGTAGGAGGTATTGGTCCAGGTGGAACTCCGTCTCAGGCGTGATGCCTGCGGGGTGGATGACGAGGAGCGCGGCGATCTCTGCTGGATCCAGCGGGCCGGGTGCCATGCCGAGGCTGCGGATCTCGTATTGTTGGGAGAGTTGGTCATGGATCATCCACTCTTGCGGCTGCGGAGGCTGGCCGGGGAAGGTGGGCATGTTCGACCCCGCCACGGGGAAGGGCGAGATAAGGCCTAGCACGGGCTTGCGGGCTTGGGCGACCTCGGAGATGGCGCTGGAGAGCTCGTATTCTAGCATGGTCTCGTTCATGGGGTTCAGGAACGGGAGGGTGGCTTTCTTATCCAGGCATTGGACGCTGAGACCAAAGTAAATGTTCTCATCGTTGAGGCGCTGGCCGGAGATGCCATCGAGGTTGGCGGAGTCCTCGGCGTCGGTGTCGGGCTGAGGGTCGAGGTAGTTGATACGGATCTTACCGGCGGAGAGGGTCTCGTATTGCTTTAGGAAGCTGTCGACCTTCTTAATATAGAGCTTAATCTCGCGGGGGAGGTAGGTGCTCTTACGCGTGGCGTAGTAGTTAATAGTGACGGGGGCGTCTAGCTCCTGTAGGATAGACTGCGTGCCGGTGGAGATGGTGTGGACCTTGTCCTCGGTGAGGTCGATCCCCTTGTTCCCAGCAGGGAGGAGGGTGACGAGCCAGTTAGCGAAGAAGGCGATGAGAATAAGGGCGAGGATTCCGAGAGCCGCCCGTGATTTAGCATGTTTCATGGGGAATTAAGCGCGTTTGGAGTGGAGAACGAGGTTTGTGCCGATAAGAGAGGCGGAGATAACAGTGGCGAACCAGATGAAGTCTTGCAGACGGAAGTTACCGACATTCAGCGAGCGGAAGTGATCCCACACACCGGTAGCGGTAAAGACCTCGGCGACCTCAGTGCCCGCGACCGTCTGGATCCAGCGGGAGACTTGGTCAAACCCGACGAGGAAGAGCAGAAAGCAGGTAAAGCAGGAGAGCACCAGGGTCACGACCTGATCCTTAGTAAATGCCGAGATGAGCGAGGTGATGGCGAGGAAGCTACAGCAGACCAGGAAGCTCCCGAGGTAACCCGAGAAGATGACGAAGTTATCGGGGTCTCCTAGATAGTTCGTCGTAATCCAGATGGGGAAGGTGAGGGCGAGCGCGACGAGCCATACGGTAGCCGCGGCAAGGTATTTGCCCAGGATGGATGACCATGTGCTAATGGGGAAGGTCCCGAGCAGCTCTATGGTGTTAGCACGATGCTCGTCAGACCACATCCGCATGCCCACAATGGGGACCAGGAGGACATAGACTAGGGGATGCCAGTAGAAGAACGTGTACTGCAGGCTGGCATCCTCGACGCGCATGTATTGCGCAACGGCGAAGGTCATGATCATAATAAAGATCAGGAAGATAAAGATGGCGATGTAGGCGGTGAGCTGGCTGAAGTAGCTCGCCATTTCGCGCTTATAAATCGTAAGAGTATTCATCGGTTCTCTATGAGTGGGTGGTGAAAAGGGGAGGGGAGTTATTGGGCGGTGTCGGAGGTGGTGACCTGGCGGAAGATGTCGTGCAGTGAGTCAGAGCCGTATTTCTTACGCAGCTCCGACGGGGTGCCGTTCGCGACGATCTGCCCTTGGTCTACGATGACGGCGCGGCTACAGGCCGCATCGACTTCCTCTAGGATATGCGTGGAGAACAGGATGGCCTTATCCTTACCTAGCCGCTTGATGAGCTGTCTGACCTCGTGCTTTTGGTTTGGGTCCAGCCCATCGGTAGGTTCATCCAGGATGAGTACCTCTGGGTCGTGCAGCAGTGCCTGCGCCAGACAGGTGCGGTGGCGATACCCCTTAGAGAGGGTATCGATCGCCTGATGCGCGACCTTCTGTAGGAAGCAGGTCTCTATAGCGCGCTCTACCGCATCGCGGCGTGCGCTCCCGGTCATGCCCCGGATCTCTGCGGCAAACCGGAGAAACCCGATCACCGTCATGTCATCATACAGGGGGGCGGACTCCGGGAGATACCCGATCTTAGCCTTTGCGGCCTCTGGCTGGGTGAGCATGTCCAGACCACAAATCTGGATCGTGCCACCAGTGGGCGGAAAATACCCTGTGACCATACGCATGGTGGTAGACTTACCAGCTCCGTTTGGCCCGAGGAACCCGAGGACCTCGCCTTGCTTAACGGTAAAGGAGAGATCATTTACGGCCGTCTTGGTGCCAAATGTCTTCAAGAGGTTACTTACTTCGATCATGTTGTGTAGGTTGCGTTTCCGTTGTGCTATACGCTAAAATAAGGAGAATATAGGTAGTGAGATGTCAACCCGTTCTTTCTAGTTTTTTCATGTCATATTTTTTCTATCCGCAATCACACTACACGACAATTTTCACTTTGTCTTTTTTCTATCCGCAGATTACGCAG